>NZ_JANSIP010000004.1:9094-278810 GCF_047462175.1 Synechococcus sp. OH30
GCCAGCGGGTCTACGTCTATCGCCCAGGCCAGCCCCCCCAAATCCTAGAGCGGCCCGCCTGTCTGGAAGGGGATCCCGTCCTCCCCGGCTTCGTTGCTGATCTCAGTTTGGTCTGGGAATAGTTCCCAGGGAACTGGCCTATGATCGCGCTTAACCTACGGCCCAGCCTGGAGTTGACTGATGAAGTCTTTGAGCAGCTCTGCCGGCAGAACCCTGAGCTGCGCTTGGAGCGTACTGCCCGGGGGGAGCTAGTTGCCATGGCCCCTGTCGGCAGTGAGAGCGGACTTCGCAGTGCCGATCTGCTGGGGCAGCTCTGGCAGTGGAACCGACGCACGAGCTTAGGACTGGTCTTCGACTCCTCCACCGGTTTCGCCCTGCCCAATGGGGCCATTCGCTCTCCAGACGCCGCCTGGGTGGCCAAGGAGCGCTGGCAGCAGCTTACCCCTCAGCAGCGGCGCCGCTTTGCGCCCCTTTGTCCAGATTTTGTGCTGGAGTTGCGCTCCCCTACGGATGACTTGGCCACTCTGCAGGCCAAGCTACAGGAGTACCTTGAGAATGGCTCCCAGCTGGGCTGGCTCATTGACCCGGAAAGCCAGCGGGTCTACGTCTATCGCCCAGGCCAGCCCCCCCAAATCCTAGAGCGGCCCGCCTGTCTGGAAGGGGATCCCATCCTCCCCGGCTTCGTTGCCGATCTCAGTTTGGTCTGGGCGTAAACGGCGCGCTGGGATTGGCCTCTCCAACAAGCTGCCTCTAGCTCTTCCGAAAACCTTGCCTATCCTTTTCGTGGCTAACGTCCCTTAAGCCTCAACCCCATGCTGTAAGCCAAATTGCGGATGGTGGACCTCAAAGCGCAATTCCTTGGTTTGGTCACCTTCCTCAGGATCATGGCCAACCTCATCCCCAAAGCTGTGGAAGGGAGTTCCTGGCAATCCCCACCAACAGGCCTAGGGCCTTTAGCTCGTGCAGCAGTGTTACTCCCTGCTAGCGGGGCGTTTGGCCCAGGCGACGGTCTTGCAAACAGAGCCATGGTTTGGTGGGCCACCTGCCAACCCTGTCCCGAAAACTCATGGCGCAGAGTTGCCGCTGCCACAGGTCTCAAGGTGAGGGATCCTGGGTCATCCGTCCTAGCCGCATGAAATCTAGCCCCCGCTCCTTGGCCAGGGCACCCATCTGGCTTCGGCCCCATCACCGCCACCCCGCCCAGGATCCCGCCTAGGAGCCCTCGCAGACCAAGGGGGTGCCTACTGCTTGCAAGCTATGGACACAGCGGCAGTGCAAGCCAAAGGTGCAGCGGCGGTAACCGTCCTCCCAACGTTTTTCCCATCCGCCGGCGTAGGTCTGCTCCATCTCGAACTGCCCCAGCGAAAGTGCCGCTGGGGCTGGAGGTGCGCGGCCACACGTGCCTCTTGTCCAGGTGGGTGTGGACACACCTGCTACGCTCGCGATCCCCTGAGGTGGGATCCCAGTGGCTGCTCCCTTGGGGGTAGTCCCTGGCACCGCATCTTTGAGCACTGAGACGGAAACTTGGGCGTTTAGCAGCCAGTAGGGAGCAGGGCCAGGGATCTGCAGGGTGGTCCCGCAACTAGGCAAACTGGCCCACCACCTGCATGGCAAAACTCAGCAGAAGGAAAGCTAACCAGGGGGAGAAGTCCAAGCCGCCGATGGGGGGAATAATGCCGCGGAAGAGGTTGAGATAGGGATCCGTAAGCTGGCTAAGCACTGACAGGATGGGGTTGGACCAGTTCAATTGCGGGAACCAGCTCAGCAAAATCCGCACAATCAGCAGGGCATTGTAAATGACAATGAACTGGTAAAGGGAGCGCAACAGCAAAGACGCTGCACCGCTGTAGACCAACCCTAGGGTGAGACCGTCCATGCCAGCAGGAGAGGACAATAGGTGGCTGAGCATCATGACTGGAGAAGGGGAAACGACTCAATAGAGGCGGGCCTGCCCTGGGATCTCAATGGCATTCGGCCCCGGATAGTGCCGGCAAGACCTCCGCCGCCTCTAGTTTGGCATGGGCAGGGATCCTTTGCTCAAGACTTTTCCTCAATAGCCCCGGGGGAAGTTTCCTTGATGAGCAACTGTGCCCGCGTGGCCTGAATGGCCTCATTGAGCTCAGCAATTTTGGCCTCAAGGGCGCGGCGAGCCTGGGCAATTCGTTCCGCCTCCTGCTCCCATTCTCTGAACCCAACTGCCTCCGCTTGGCGGCGGGGGCGTTTAGGGGTCGTGGCGGTGCCCCTAGGGCGGTCTGGATCCTGGTGTTGGCCCTCAGCAGGGCCCTTGCCTAGCCTGGGCGCAAGCACAAACCCGATGATCCCGCCCAGGATCCCTCCCACCACCGCCCCGGTTACCACACCGGCCATGAAATCGTTCTGCTGATCTGCCACCCTTGCCTTCCAGAGGATTGAGTTTCTCTTCTTCCGTTCTAGCTTTCTTGCCCCACCCCTGCCAGCAATCTAGGCCAGAGCTGGGGGAGTTGCCAGTGGCTTAAACTTTCCAGTTGATCTTGCACCTGCTCCCTCAACCTAGCTAGGAGTGTCTCCAGTCTCTTGGTCAAGGGCAAGGAGGCTAGGGCGGCTTGCCAAAGGTGAGCTGGAGACAAGTCAGGGCTGACCACCCGCCACAGCCGCTGCAACTCCTCGAAGTGAAGGCGGTCATCCTCGGTAAGCGAGAGGACTAACTGGCGGCGCAGCTCCCGCGCTTCCTCTGACAGGAGGTAGTGCAAGCCCAGGCGGGTAGTAGAGATCCAGTCCAGGTCACCATCACTGCGGGCAACTTGAATCAGGTTCTCCAGGCGGTCCCAGCGGAACTTGCCATCTTTAACCAGCACTTGCAGCAGCCGCTGGCGAATCCGAGGGGATTCATCCGTTAGCAGGCGCTTGGCCACGTACGGATAGGCCACGCCTACGATACGAAACTGGGGATAGAGGCTGAGGGCCACTCCCTCTTGGGTAACCAAAGAGCGGATCACCAACGCAAAGTGGGAGGGCACCTGAAAGGGGTAGCGGTACATCAAATCAGAGAACTGGTCGGTGGCGGTTTTGAAGTTGAAGTTGCCCACCTCCTGGCTCAGCACATCCGCCAACACCTTCTCCAGAGCAGGGATCAGCTCTTGGCGGTTAACATCCGGCTGTAAAAAACCTAGATGGATAAAATCGTCAATGAGGGCGTTGTAGTCGCGATCCACCAGGTGAACCAGTGCGTCCACCAGGTATTCTTTCATCTCTTCCGTGAGCTGATCCATCATGCCAAAATCGATGTAGGCCAGCCGTCCATCGGGCAGGGCAAACAGATTGCCCGGATGGGGATCGGCATGGAAAAAGCCGTATTCCAGCAACTGCTTCAGGCCGGCCACCACGCCGATGCGCACCAGTTGTTTGACCTCTAAGTTGGCTGCCCGAATCCGCTCCACATCGGTAAGCTTGATGCCGTCGATCCACTCCAGGGTCAAAACCCGACGGGTGCTGTAGGCCCAGAAGATGCGCGGCACATACACATTGGGATCGCCGCGAAAGTATTCGGCAAAGCGCTCGCAGTTCCGTCCTTCCTGCAGGTAGTCGATCTCCTCAAAGAGCTTGTAACCAAATTCATCCACCACCGCTGTCAACGTGTTGCCCAGGTTCAAGGGCAACCAAGGGCCCAGCCAGGTGGAGGCCCAGCGGATAAGGTAGAGATCCAGGCTCAGCCGCTCCCGTAGGCGGGGCCGCTGCACCTTGACTGCCACCCACTCGCCACTGTGCAACTGCGCCTTGTAAACCTGCCCCAGGCTAGCCGCAGCCACTGGTTCAGGCGAGATCTGGGCGTAGATCTCACTAATTGGGCGGCCTAGCTCCGCCTCAATACAGGCAAATGCCTCCTCAGAAGGAAAGCTGGGCAGTTGATCCTGCAGCTTGGTCAGCTCTTCCAAGTAGTCTTTGCGCACCAAGTCGGGTCGCGTGGAGAGGGCCTGCCCCACCTTGATAAACGTCGGTCCTAGGTCGGTGAGCAGTTTGCGCAGCTGCTCTGCCCGCTGGGGCACCTTGCAATCGCCCTGCCCCCACAGCTGATCCCAGCGCAAACAGAGGACAAACCATAAGAGAGGACCGAGAATGGCTAGGGCCCGAGCGATGACTTGGGGCAGACGCCAGCGATAGTAACGGGCAATGAATTGCGGATCGTATACTTCCAGGTCAGCAACAGAAACAATCTTGTTAGGCACGCTCTAGTGATCTCAAATCGTTTTAAAGATTCCAGGTAATAACCTATTGTAATGGCAAAAGTTGCCTAATTTTTCTACATCTTCCTTAACATCGCCTCCTCAGCTTTTGCCGGCGGGATCCCCGAGCTTGCTTAGATGATGGTATTGTCCGGGATCACCGAGTCCTTAATGATGGTGACAATGCCGTTGCTAATCCAAATCCCTTCCTCTTCCCGCTGCGCTTCGCTGACGTGATCCTTGTTGATGATGCGGACGTTGCGCCCGATGCGGGCGTTCTTGTCCACAATGGCGTTGGCGATGTGGGAGTTGGCCCCGATGCCCACCGGCGGGATCCCAGCTTCCAGCTTGGCCCGCCGCTCTTCTGCCGACTCGTAGTAATCGGCCCCCATGACCAGCGTGTTTTCAATAACAGTGTTGGCCTCTATGCGGCTGCGAATGCCGATGATGGAGTTGCGAATTTGGGCGTTTTCGATGATGCAGCCGTCGGCAATCATAGAGTTGACAATGTGGGAGTCGAGGATCTTGTTGGGAGGCAGAAAGCGCGGGCGGGTGTAGATGGGCATTTCGCTGTCGAAGAAGCTAAAGGGCGGGTTGGGGTGCTGCACCAGCGCCAGGTTGGCTCGGTAGAAAGCCTCGATGGTACCAATGTCCTCCCAGTAGCCCTTGAACGGGTAGGCCTGCAGGTGGTATTTGCCAATAGCTGAGGGCAGCACCTCTTTGCCGAAGTCGGTATGGTCCTTCACTTGCAGCATCTCGATGAGGGCTTCCCGCCGGAAGACGTAGATCCCCATGGAGGCGATGTAGGGTTTGGCCTTGGCCTCTTCCGGATCTAGGCCGAGGACTTGGGTATCGACGCGGCAGGCCTCCAGCAGCTCCCCTTGCGGCTTTTCCTTGAAATCGATAACGCGTCCCTCGGCGTCGATCTTCAGCAAACCAAAGCTGGAGGCCACTTTTTCTTCGCAGGGGAGCACCGCCAGCGTCACATCGGCTCCCGTTTGCCGGTGATACTGAATGAAGGGGCGGTAGTCCATGCGGTAGAGGTGATCCCCAGATAGGATCAGGAAGTCCCGTGGCTTCCAGGAGTCCATCAGCCAGAGATATTGGCGAACGGCGTCAGCCGTGCCCTGAAACCAGTCGGGGTTATCGGGCGTTTGTTGGGCCGCCAAGATATCTACAAAGCCGCCTGTGAAGGGGGACATGCGGTAGGTGTTAATGATGTGGCGGTTAAGGGAAGCGGAGTTGAACTGGGTGAGGACGTAGATTTTGTCGATATCGGAATTGATGCAGTTGCTCACCGGAACGTCGATGAGGCGATACTTGCCTGCCAGAGGGACAGCCGGCTTGGCGCGGCGCTTGGTTAGAGGATAGAGGCGGGTGCCACGCCCACCGCCTAAGATGATCGCCAGTACATCGCGCATGGTTGTCCTCCACCAGGCTACACCCAATAGCATAGACTGCGGCGGGGGCGCCTGACCCCAGCGGGGAAACCGGAAGTTTGGGGAAGCTGATGGCCCGCATCCTGGCTTTTACCAACACCAAGGGAGGTACCGGCAAGTCCACCCTCTGCATCCACGCGGCCCAGTTAACGGCGCAGCGGGGCCACTCCGTTTTGCTGGTTGATCTCACCTCCCAGAGGACTGCCAGCAGCTTTTACCTAGAAGAGGCGGGATCCCTTCCTCCTGAGGAAACGGTTTGGGCCAGCTTGCATCCCCACCATCAGCGGCCTCTGGAGGAGGTTATCTACTGCACCGACAAGGGTGTGGACGTGGCGCCCTCCCACAGCACCATGGCCGAAGTGGCGGCCCACCTGGCGGCTGCTGGAGAGGCAGGCCAAGACCTCCTGCAGCGCCAATTGGATCCCTTGCGGTCGGATTACGACTTTATCTTTCTTGACACGCCAGGGGAGCTGAATGCCCTCACCGCCAATGCCCTACGGGCAGCCCAGCGGGTGCTGATCCCAACACGGCTCAACCGCGCCGATTTCTCCTGCACCGAAGTTACCCTGCGCTACATCGAGACCCTTAAGGGCGAGCTGAGCCAGGCCCGTGCCATCCTCACCATGTTGGATGATCGCTACCTGCCAGGGGGCATCTGGTCAAGATCCCATACTGGGCAATTGTATGTGCAAGCGCAACAGATTTTTGCGGATGTCCTCTCACCCGTTACTATTCCAGATAGTAGTGATTTGCGCACAGCTTTCGACTATGGCCTGACGGTGATGGACTACCGGCCTGGAGCGGCGGTGTGTCAGCGCTTGCGGCAATTGGTTGAACGTGAGGTGCTCCTGTGACTGGATCTGAGCGTAGCCTGTTTGCTTCTGCAGGAGGATCCCCTCGTCGCTCCGGCAAAGTTCGGCGTAGGGTCAGGGCGAGCGCTAAAACCGAGTCAGACTCCACCTCCACCCCTGGACGTGAGGAAACAGCAATGTCTGCAGCAGAAACGTCGGAACTCGAAGCCCTCAAAAGCCAGTTGGCGGAGGCCCAACGGCAGCTTCAGGAATACCAAAGCAAAATCTCCACCTTGCAAGCTCAACTCGAGCAAGTCACAGCCCACCGGGACGAGTTGCAAAAGGCGCTAGCCCAATTACAGGCAGTGGCGGAGGAGCGGGCCAAAACCATCCAGGAACTGCAAAGCCGCCAAGGGCAGGCCAGACTTCCAGTTAAGCCGCAAGCCCCTCCTTCCCCGCTGCAGGCGCAAAAGAAGATCCTGAACCGGCCTATCTTTGACAATGTGTCGCCCACTGACAAAGACATGCCCCCCCACATGCTGGACTAGGCCAATCGGGTGCCCCCCGCCGGCTGTAGGGCCAGTTGTCCCAGCAGTTCGGCATTGCGCCTAGGGAAAGGGGGGTGTATGGTTAGGGATCCCTGGTTCACGCTATGACTTCCTCCCAGGCAAAGATGACTGTTGCTGGCGATGCCATTCCACCCCACGGAGGCACTCTGATTAACCGCATTGCCTCCCCTGAGCAGGCGGAGGAGCTCCGCTCCAAGGCCCAGCACTGCCCTGTTATCCGCCTCAACGAGCGGGCTCAATCGGATTTGGAGATGATTGCCATTGGGGGCTATAGCCCGCTGACGGGTTTCATGGGGCAGGAAGATTACTATTCGGTTTTGGAAACGATGCACTTGGCCAATGGGCTGGCCTGGTCGTTGCCAATTACGCTGCCAGTTGCGGAGGAAATAGCTGCCGAGCTCAAGGAAGGGCAAACCGTTGCCCTAGCCAATGCTGAGGGCAGGCTTTTGGGCGTGCTGGAACTGACCGAGAAGTTTACCTACGACAAAACTCGTGAGGCGCAGCAGGTCTATCGCACTACGGACGAACAACACCCAGGGGTAAAGGTGCTCTACGAACAGGGATCTGTTTACTTAGCCGGCCCTGTCACCCTCCTGCAGCGGGATCCCCACCCCCTTTTTCCGGCCTACCAGATTGATCCCGTTCAGTCGCGGCAACTGTTTCGGGAAAGAGGCTGGAAGACGATTGTTGGTTTTCAAACCCGCAACCCCATCCACCGCGCCCACGAGTACATCCAGAAGTGCGCTCTAGAAATTGTGGACGGCTTATTCCTCCACCCGCTGGTAGGGGCCACCAAAAGCGACGACATTCCTGCCGAGGTGCGCATGCGCTGCTATGAGGTGTTGATTGAAAAGTACTACCCCAAAGAGCGGGTGATCTTGGCCATTAACCCTGCGGCCATGCGCTATGCCGGCCCACGGGAAGCCATTTTCCACGCTCTTGTTCGCAAAAACTACGGCTGCACCCATTTCATCGTGGGCCGGGATCACGCTGGGGTAGGCAACTACTACGGCCCCTATGACGCCCAGCACATTTTCGACGAGTTCCGGCCCGAAGAGCTGGGGATTATCCCTCTCAAGTTTGAACACGCCTTCTATTGCACAGTCACCGGCACCATGGCCACGGTCAAGACCAGTCCCAGCCAGCCCCACCAGCGCATTCACCTCTCAGGCACCAAGCTGCGAGAAATGCTGCGCCGTGGCGAAGTGCCGCCGCCAGAGTTTTCTCGCCCCGAAGTGGCCCAGCTCCTTGTGGAGGCCATGCGAGAGCGCAGTTCCCCCTAGCCTCTCGGATCGGGGCGTGTTGGGAAGATTCCAGACCCAGCTGAGGGTCAAAACGGGGCAGATTCCCCAGAGGTTAACGGCCTGACCTATCGACAGTTGTGGCTTTTGGGTTTATCACTGAGGGGAGGGCGGTGCAAGCTGCCCAGTCAAGGCTTCCGCTGCTCCACTCCAGCGCCCTGCGGAAGCAAACCAATGTCTCCTTCTTTGCCATCTCTAGGGTCAAACTATGCAGAAACCAGCCCATCTGTCTAAGCTTGCCCTCGCCCTGCCCGCCTCCTTCTTGCTGGCAGAGGCTGTTCTGGCCTATCCCTGTGACTGGGTTGGGGTTGAAGCTTACACCCTCTCCAGCCCCACGGTTGAGGTTGACAGCTTTGAAGTGGCGCCTGCCCCCACCGTTGCAGGTAACGGCTTCATTGGGGTTGCCATTGAAACAGTTGACGAGCAGATGGCTCAAGGTGCCATCAGCCGTCGCCTGTTTGGCCCTGCCCCTCGAGTGCAAGGGGTACGGGTGGTTGGCCTACTGCAAAATGGGCCGGCCCACCAAGCTGGTCTAGCTCAGGGCGATATCCTCCTTGGGGTCGACGGGCAGCGGGTTACCTCGGTGCAGCATGTCCAGCAGATCATCCAAAATACCCCTGTGGGCCAACGGGTACCGATTACCTTTCGGCGCGGCGGGCAGGTCCTGTCTACAGTAGTGGTAGTTGGGGATGGCCGCGTGTTGCGCCCCCTAATGCTGCAGCGGTAAGTTGGTGACCCCTGAGTTGGGCTCAGCAGGGACAGCCTGGGTGGTTTGCGCCCTCAATGGGCTGTTGTTTCTTGGCCTGCTAGCTCTACTTCGCCCCATTTTGCGCTTACGGGCAGCGCTTTGGGTTACGGAGCGCGCTCTAGAGAGTTGGCAAGTGGTTGCAGAACGGGCTTTGGCCACCACCTCAGCTGAGCTCCTCCACCTGCGGGCGCGCCTGCAAGCAAATCGTACTGCCCTTGACCGCTGGCGGCGCCGTTTGCAGTTCTGGCAAGGGATCCGCCAACTGGTGCTTTGGCTGCGCCGAAGCTTCTATGGATAGCCGCTACTCCCTACCCAGCCCCATCCGCCTGCAGGTCATGGCCAATGCTCTGGCGGGGATTGCCGAGGAGATGGGGGCCTGCCTCATTCGCGGCTCTTACTCAGCCAATATCAAGGAACGGCGGGATTGCTCCACGGCCTTGTTTGACGCCCAAGGAACCTGTATTGCCCAGGCGGCCCACATTCCGGTTCACCTAGGCGCTCTTGGGCAGGCGGTGCAGGCAGTGGTGGCAGCCACTCCCCAGCCGGGAGAGGTGTTTGTCCTCAACGATCCCTATCAAGGGGGATCCCACCTGCCAGATATCACCGTGGTGGCGGCTATTCCCGCGCTGCGGGATCCCAGCCAGGTCTGTGCCTATGCGGTGAACCGCGCCCACCATGCCGACATTGGGGGGATGCGTCCCGGCTCCATGCCCGCCGATTCCACCGAGATCTGGCAAGAGGGGCTAGTAATCCCGCCAGTACGGCTAGCGAGGTTTTCTCCAGAAGGAGAGTTGCACTGGCAGGGGGATCTGCTGCGCCTCATCCTGGCCAATGTGCGCAATCCTAAGCAGCGCCGTGGAGACCTCCAGGCTCAGGTAGGAGCCAGTGTGGTGGGGGCAAGCCGGTTTCGCCAGCTGCTGGCTCGCTTTGGCGAAGAGGAGGCGTGGCAGTTGATTGCAGAGGTGATTGCCTACAGTCGGCGGCGGATGCAGGCCCAGATCCGCCTTCTGCCCGATGGGGTCTACACGGCTGCAGATTGGCTGGAAGGGGAGGGGGATCCGCCCCAGCTACTCCGCATCCAGGTGCAGATTGAGGTGCAGGGGGAGAGGCTGCGGGTGGACTTCAGCGGTACGGCACCCGCCACAGCGGGCAACCTGAATGCGCCCCTGGCCGTGACCCGCTCAGCGGTGCTCTTTGCTCTACGCTGCCTGTTGGATCCCACTGCCCCCAGCAATGCTGGCCTGGAGGAGCCCATTGAGATCGTGGCTCCACCCGGCTCCCTGGTCAATGCCCAATTTCCGGCGGCAGTGGTGGCAGGCAACGTGGAAACCTCGCAGCGCATTGCCGATGTGGTGTTCAAGGCCCTAGCCCCAGTGGCCGGATCCCGGGCCATTGCCCAGGGGCAGGGTACCATGAACAACTGTGTCCTGGGAAACTGCCACTTCACCTACTACGAAACTCTGGGGGGCGGCCAGGGAGCCAGCCGGCAGCGGCCAGGCCTGGATGGCGTGCATGTGGGCCTAAGCAATACCCTCAACACCCCCATTGAAGCTCTAGAGCTGGAGTACCCCCTGCGGGTGCTGCGCTACGAGCTGCGCCAGGATTCTGGAGGCACTGGACAGCAGCGAGGTGGCTGGGGAGTGATTCGCTCCCTCCAGGTGCTGCAGGACTGTACCCTTTCCCTCCTCACTGATCGCCGCCACTACGCTCCTCAAGGAGAAGAGGGGGGCGGGCCCGGCCAGGTGGGGATCAACCTTGTCAATGGGGAGCCCCTCCCCAGTAAGATCAGCCGCCCCCTGAAAGCTGGTGATGTGGTAACCCTCTACACCCCCGGCGGTGGCGCCTGGGGCTCCAGCAAGGAGCAGGCTCGCGAGGAGGGGTAGCGCAGATGGGCCAGCAACAACTGCTCGCAGCGGCGGAGCACATCGTCGCGGCTGGTAAAGTGTTCCAGCCTTTGTACTTCTTGACCTTTCTCAAACAAAATTAAGGTCGGCAGTGAGCGCACCCGATAGCGGCGCGGTAGCCAAAAATTGTGATCCACATTTACCCGCACTACCTCCACGGCTCCTTCCCATTCAGAGGCAAGGCGGTCGATAAGCGGTTGAACGAAGTGACACAAACTGCACCAAGGGGCGCCAAACTCCATTAACACCAACCCATCACTTGTCAAAAGTTCTTGATTAAAAGCATCTAAAGCAACTGGCAAGATCATCGCTCCCAAACTAAAGCAGTTGTTTGGGATCATGCTACCAGGCAACTTTGCTAGCTGCAGAAACCAGTTGCGGATGGAAAGCATAAAGAATCCCAACAAAGCTCAACACTCCCAGGTAGGCCCAGCGGAGAAACTCGCGCGGGTGCAGTTGTTGGCGCCCCTGCAGAATGGCCAAGCCAGGGATTACGGAGGTGCGGGCTTTGAGGTCGCGGAAGGCTTGGCCGTACTTGCGCTCCAGGCGGTAATCCCCGTGCCAGACAGCAAACAGGTGGTAGGCAATAAGACCAAGGGAGGTCGCCACCATGAAGCTAGAGCCAATCCACAGCGCGTGGGCCGCACACCAGATGACCTGACCTACTAGCTGGGGGTGGCGGGTGAGGCGGATGATCCCAGTTGTAAACAAGTGCAGCTCCGGCTTGCGAATGGCGGCGATCTCCAGCAAATTGAACGTGGCCGGATACAAGAAGAAAAACGAGAGCCCAGATAAGAGGACAACGGCGGTGTGGATCCCAGGGACAGCTTGCAGATTCCACAGGATCACGCCGTCGTAGCAGTGGTTAGAAAAGTAGATGAGCAACAGGGGGGCCAGGCTAAGACTAACCAAGACAAAGAAAAGGCGGTACAGGCGCGCTCCTAGCCACGCTTCTCCCCAGGGGCGCAAATAGGCCAGCCCACTGTGGGCGCAGGCAAATCCCAAGATCATGCCTAACATGATGGCATGGGAGCGGTAGGGGGCCAGCGCTGGCAGCCAGTGGCTAAAGAGGGGGGACGACATCCTCTCGGGGGTTCCTCTTTTGCTCTCACCGTAACCTATGCTTAGCTTAAAGATAGGTTACATCCGATTCCCCATGCTGAAGACCTTGATTCTACGCCTTGTCGGCTTGCTCCTGTCGGTAACCCTCGTCCTGGGCTGGGCGATCCCAGGGGCTCAAGCAGCCCGTCTCACTGGCAAGTATTACGAAGACAGCATGACCATAATCCAAACGCTGCGCACTGCTCTCTTGGAAGGGGATCCTGTCCTGAAGCCGGAGGAGGCGCGGGCAGAGGTCATGGAGGCCATCCAAGAATTTGCAGGGCGCTACCATGGTCCTCGCTACAACAAGTTGCCCTCCTTCACCACCCTGCGCACGGTGTTCAACACGGTAGCTTCCCACTACCGCACCTCGGATCAGCCGCTGGAGCCGGAAAAGCTAGAGCGAGTGCTGATGCAACTGGATCGGGCAGAGATGGCCTTGCGCCGCGAAGGTTAAGCCTTAGGCAAGGCGCAGCGTTGCCCTGATGCTAGAGCGGTAGAGTCCGCTCTCGCAAAGTTCCAGATGGCCCTCCATTTCTCTTAGAAGCCGCTCGCTCACCCGCCAGGCAGCGCTCTCTTGGGGCTGAAGGGGCAGGCGGCACCGCCCTTCCAGGCTCCACTCGAGATAGAGGTGCTCCTTCCCAGCAGGATAGGTGCTTAGGGCTATTGAGCCGTAGTAGAGGGTGCGAATACCCCAGCGACACACGCCCAGCAGCGCCTGCACCAGGCCATGGGGATCCGCCCAAACAGCAAAGCTTTCAGGCAGCAAAGAGGGCTGGAGGGCAGGCCAGTCGTAGCGAATGCCCTGATCCTGGGCCTGGAGGCGAGTGAGGCTGTAGACATCTTGCAACAGAGGCCGCAGCCGGGTTGGCGTTGGTCGCAGGGGCTGAATGGGCAGGTCGTGGCGGGCCAGCCGAGTGTATTCTTCCAATAGCTGGAGCAGGCGCTCCCCCGCCTCCTTGGCGCTTTGGAGATACTCTCGCTCCTCTTCCCGAGAGTCGCACAGATTGGACAACACTAGCTGCAGAGATCCCATCTGGCTGCTGAGGGGGTTGCGCAGCTCGTGGCCAATGCTAACCAGCAGCTCCTGCTGAAAAGCGCGCATGACCTCAGAGCGCTCAAAGGCAAAGCGCCAGTCCATCCCCTCCTGCTCGGGAGGAGGAGTCAGAGAAGGGGGAGGATCGGGTGGGGTGGCAGGCAAGGCTTTGCGCACCTGAAGAGGCAAACTTGTCGTCAGCGGCTTTGGCCCCTTTGGGACCCGGCAACGCCGCTCTCCATTTTTTCTACCCGACAAAGCAGGCGCTGACTACCCGCTCAATTCCCGCTAGATCTCGGTGCAGCTGGATTTGCTGGTAACACCCCTGCGCCCGCAGTTGCTCGGCCACCCAAGGCGCTTGACCCTGCATCACCTCCACCGCCCAAAAGGAGTGGGGGGCTAGGTAAGCAGGTGCAGTTTGCACCAACAGCCGCAGGTGGGTCAGCCCATCTTCCCCCCCGTCTAGGGCCTGTCGCGGCTCGTGCAGCCGCACCTCAGGCATGAGGTGCTCTAGTTCCCCAGTAGGGATGTAAGGGGGGTTGGAGACGAGGCCGCGCAGCCGACCTCGCCAGGGATCCAAAGGCGCAAACCAGGATCCCTCGAGCAGCTGCACCCGCTCCTGCAAGCCATGCTCGGCTAGATTGGCTGCCGCCACGGCCAAGGCTGCTGGGCTCACGTCCACCGCTAGAAGCTGCAGCTGGGGGTGCTTGTGGGCCAAAGCAATGGCAATGGCGCCGCTGCCCGTGCCCAAGTCAGCAAAAAGGGAACCTGGCGGCAGAGGGTTGGCCTGCAGCCACAGAGAGGCTTGCTCCACCAGCAGCTCAGTCTCCGGGCGCGGGATCAGCACTGCTGGCGTTACCCGCAGGCTTAGCCCTGCCCACTCCACCTTGCCCAGTAGGTATTGCAAGGGGATACGCTCCTCTAGCCGACGTCGCCAGAGTGCCTCCACCTCGGCAACCGGATCCTCCTTCCCAAGCAGCGGCCGACCCAGCAGCCGCTCCAGTGGCCCCCAGCCCAGCCGCTCCTTGAGTAGGAGATCCACTTCCTGAGGCGAAATACCAGCAGCCTGGGCCTCCTGCCGAGCTTGGGCCCGCCATGCCAGCAATTGCTGCACCTGGGCCAAGGCGGATCCTGGCGGGGGTTGGCTCAGCGCTGCTGAGGCTGGGGAGTGGCAGAGGAATTGGGCTGGGGAGTTGCAGCGCGTATCCACGATTGCACGTACTCCAGTGAGGCGCGCGGTGGGATGAAGGCAATCTTTTGTACATCCTCTTGCGCGTCAGGGGCCAACATGCGCTCCACCACAATAGCCAAGGAAGTGACCTCAATCTGGGTTTTGCCAACCACCTCGGGGTTTTGCGCCGCCGCCCGCTCCAAAGCCCCTTTTAGATCGTTGCGGTCGAAGAAGAAAGGCACCACCTCCTGGCCATCCTGCTCGATGGTCAACAGCCCCTCCGGGGAGCGGCCATAGAACAGAGGCACGCCAATTGCCTCGGGTGGCACCTCCTGCCCTGTTTCTTTCAGCACCTGCTTGGCTGCCTCCACATCGCTAGGGCGGGGCACGACCTCGAAGTACAAGTTGCTATTTTTAGCCCGCTCCTCTTCCGATTTCTCATAGGCGTAGCCCAGGGGGATGGGCACCACTTGGGCTTGCTTGCCTATCTCAGGGTTTTTGGCTTTCACCTGCTCCAAGGCTTGCTGGGCTTGGTTCCGATCTAGCCAAAAAGAAGCAACCTGGATGGTGCGACCCTCCCGCTCTACGTTGGCAACTACAGGGGTGCCGTTCTGCGACACAATGGCAAAAACCGGCACCAGATTCAGCCGCTCTGCTACTTCTTGACGACTAAGGGGAGCTGCCACCGCTTGAGCCCACAGGAACTCTCCTGGAGGCAAAGGGGCAATCCCCCCCCAGCTCACTCCCGCCAGCCCCAACAAAAGGGTGCTGCGCACCGCTATTGCAATGGCGACCCGCCCGCTGGCTTCAGCTGCACGGCGGCAAAGGGATCCCAAAGGCTGCACTGCATGACTGCGCATCATTTTCCTCTCTATTCCCGGCATTGTGCCTTCTCCTTGTGGGTAGGGGGCGAGATCTCTAACACTAGCCGACAGCCTGTAGCCAAGGAGGCTTCTCAACCCTGTTGGGGCTAGGGATGTGGCTTCCTCTGCAGGTTGAAACTCCACCCACCCAAGGGCTTCTGTACCCCTCTCTTGAGGGGAGATCCTGCCTCATCCCCCTACTATATACGGAGTCTGACGAAGCGGATCCCCCCAAATACAGATTCCCTCCTCCCTTCTCTAAAAGCCTGAGAGGCCTATCCGGCTGCAGGCAAGGCTCTTGCTGCTGGATTGCTTGGCAGCACCCCAGGGTTAGAGATGGGAAACAGGCGGCCTTGCTCGACGGTAATCCGAACCCGGCTGCCCACTGGCAATGCTTCCCGCGCCAGGGCATGCAATTCCTTGCCCGTCTCTGTGACCAGACAATAGCGATACTCCCGCCCCAAAAACTGCCGGTCCCGAATGATCACGCCCCCCTGGGGATCAGGGTGTAAACGCAGCTCCTCCTGGCGGATCATCAGCTCTCCCCAGCGCAGATTGGGGTCGGGTTGATCCTGGAGAGCTTGGAAGGGGATGCGCAGCAGCTCCTCAGCTTGCCAACCAAACTCTCGCCGCTCACAGCGCAGAAAGTTGGCCTGGGTGATGAATTCCGCCACAAAACGGGTAGCTGGCTCCCGATAGACTTCCTCCGGGGATCCCCATTGCTCAATGCGGCCTTCCCGCATCACTGCCACCCAGTCAGAGAGGCAGAGGGCCTCCTCTTGGTCGTGGGTTACGAAAATGGCCGAGGTCTGCGTTTGCTTGAGGATTTTGCGGATTTCTTCCCGCAAATAGTAGCGCACCTGCACATCCAAGTTGCTCAGCGGTTCATCCAAAAGGATGAGGCTGGGCCTGGGGGCCAAAGCCCGGGCCAGAGCCACCCGCTGCTGCTGACCGCCTGAGAGCTCGTGCGGATAGCGGTGGGCATAGTCTTCTAGGCCCACCAAGCGCAACACCTCGTAAGCGCGTTCCCGCGCCTGTTGGGCAGTACTTCGCAACTCCGTCAGGGGAGGGCGATGGCTCCGCCGCGCCCCTGCCCCAGTCCCATGAGTGGGTCGGAGGCCAAACATCACATTGGCCAAAACGTCCAAGTGGGGAAACAGGGCAAAATCTTGAAACACCAGCCCCACCCCCCGCCGCTCCGGCGGGATCCACTGCCCCTCCCCGGCCACCACTTGCCCCCCCAGCAGGAGCCGCCCGCTATCCGGCTGCTCGAAACCGGCAATGATCCGCAAGAGGGTGGTTTTTCCGCAGCCCGACGGGCCCACAATTCCCAAGATGTCTCCCTGGCGCAGGCGAAACTCCACTTCCTGCAAAACCCACTGCCGCTGGCCGGGAAACCTCTTGCTAATGTCCTCCAGCTGAAGAATGTAGGGAGGGTCCGCCTGGTCAGTATTGGACGTCGAGGAAACCAAGAACTCGGCCATGACCGTTGTTGCAAAGTATTTTCACTATTTCCACCAGACTACCATACCCCAAGTCGCGCTGAGGCCGGTCGGCTTGGCATAGAGAGGGATCGGGATCCCGGCTTTGACCCTTTGTTTTGGGGGGCAGAAATCAGTGTTATATTTAGTTAACGAAGTTTCCCAGGCTGTGGTGGCGCTTGGTTTCGAGGGCGCACTCCAGGCTTACTGTTTTGGATGAGTTTTGAGACAAAGTTTCCTGAACGTGCGCTAATTA
This sequence comes from Synechococcus sp. OH30, assembly GCF_047462175.1. Classification (NCBI taxonomy): domain Bacteria; kingdom Bacillati; phylum Cyanobacteriota; class Cyanophyceae; order Synechococcales; family Synechococcaceae; genus Synechococcus; species Synechococcus sp. OH30. The sequence goes on from NZ_JANSIP010000004.1 coordinate 25,954, forward strand.
CAGGAGCCAGCCGAGGGATCGGCAGAGCTGTAGCCTTGAGGCTTGCGCAGGAGGGGATAGCAGTTGCCTTGGTGGCTCGTTCTCTCCCCGATTTGCGGGCAGTGCAGGCGGAGATCCAGGCAAAAGGAGGAAAGGCGGAGGTCTTTCCCATTGACCTGGCCGACTTGCCCGCTCTACCGCAGCAGTTGCAAGCCCTTTTGGATCGATTTGGTGTTTGCGATGTCTTGATCAACAACGCCGGCATAGCCCAGGTCGGGCCCTTGGCTAGCTTGGCTTTGGCCGATTGGCAGCGCGTGATTGACTTGAACCTGACAGCAGCTTTTCTCTGTGCCCAAGCTGTCCTGCCTGGGATGCGCCAGCAGCGCTGCGGCGTAATTGTCAACATCGTCTCCATTGCGGGCAAGCGAGCCTTTCCCAATTGGGGGGCCTACTGCGCCAGCAAGTTTGGCCTGCTGGGCTTTTCTGAAGTCTTGGCCGCAGAGGAACGACAGCATGGCATTCGGGTAACCAGCCTCTGTCCCGGAGCTGTGGATACCCCCCTTTGGGATACAGTTCCGGTTGACTTCGATCGTTCCCGGATGCTCTCGCCGGAGTGGGTAGCGGAGGTCATTGCCCACATTGTTTGCCTGCCCAAGGGGGCTGTGGTGGAGGAGCTAACCCTCATGCCGGCAGCAGGGGCCTTTTAGGCCAGCCGGGAGCTGGCTTTTTCTGTAGTACAGAGGAAATCTGCCTGCACCGTCCCCTTGACGAGCCCCTTTAACCCTTCGTTCAACAAAAGGAATATCCTGCTATGACTCTTGCCAAGCCCAGATCCAGTGCTGAGTTGCGACTAAACGACAAAGCCAATCAAAAGTCTCGCCTTGTTCGAGATCAAGAGCCCGAGGGTTCAGAAAGCCTGGATCCGGCAATGGTGGCCGCGGTGGAGACGTTGCTGCGGGGGATTGGGGAGGATCCCGAGCGGGAGGGCCTCAAGAAAACGCCGCAGCGAGTGGTGGCTGCGCTGAAGTTTTTAACCAGTGGCTATCAGCAGTCTCTGGAAGATCTCATCAACGGCGCCGTCTTCGACGAGGGCCACGACGAGATGGTGATGGTGCGGGATATCACGTTGTTTAGCCTCTGTGAGCACCATCTCTTGCCCATCATTGGCAAAGCTCATGTGGCCTACATCCCCCGTCAAAAGGTGGTGGGCCTGAGCAAAATTGCCCGCATTGTGGAGATGTACTCCCGCCGCCTCCAGGTTCAGGAACGCCTGACCCGGCAAATTGCAGAAGCCTTGATGGAGGTTTTGGATCCGTATGGGGTGGGGGTGGTTATCGAGGCTACCCACATGTGCATGGTGATGCGGGGGGTGCAAAAGCCGGGCTCGTGGACGGTCACCAGCTCCATGGTGGGGGTGTTTCAGGAGGATCCCCGCACCCGGGAGGAGTTCTTGAGCCTGATTCGCCACCCGTCCAACTTTTAAGGCTCCCGCGGCGCTTTGCCGGCAAGAAAGCTAATCCTCTGCTCAGGCTGGGCATACTAGCTTAGAATCGACGCAGATCCTGCCCGAAGCGAGGCTTGTTATGAGCGGCCCTGAGAACCAATCTCCCACTGACTTACAGTCCGGTTGGAAGCCGCCGACTCCGCCGGTTGTCCAGCGTCCCCCCCAGGGGGCGGCACAAACGCCGCCAGCGGAGCCCCCAACCCAGTTGGATCCGGGGCTAGCGGCTGTCTATCCCCCTCAAGGACCTAGGTCACGTCCTGCTCCCAGTGCTCCTAAGCCCATCTTAGGTCGGCCCGTTCCACCGGGCGTGGCTGCCGCTCCACCCCAGACGCCAGTGCCCATGCCGGGCCCTGCCCCTGCCCCGCAAGTGCCTCTGGCCGCTCCGACTCCTGCTGCCCAGCCGCAGGCATCTCCCCCCAGCCCTAGTCCAGCTGCTCCGCCTTTTGTGCCTCCCGCTCGCCCCACGGCTGCCGGGCGAATCCCGGTGGCTGCGGCTGCTCCCAAGTCTGCCCCTCCTGGCCCGACGCTGCGCCAACTGGTGCAGGAAGCCTACGAGAAAGGCTACTCAGACATCCATCTGGGGGTGGGGGAAGTGCCTCGCTTTCGCGATCGGGGGGAAATCGTTATCAGTAACCACCCCGTTACCACCACTGAGATGTTCTATAGCTGGCTGCGGGAAAGCTTGCCAGAAAACCAAATCCGCCAGTTTGAAGAGTGCTTAGAGCTGGATACTGCCATTCAGTACGAGGGCTTGGTGCGCTGCCGGGTCAACTGTTTCGTCTCCCTTCTTGGCCCAGCCATGGTGCTGCGTCTGATCCCCCTCAAGATTTTGACGCTGGAGCAGTTGCGGGCGCCGGAAGTGCTCAAGCGCATTGCCGAGGAGCCCAAGGGCCTCGTGCTGGTAACTGGCCCAACTGGCTCCGGTAAGTCCACGACGCTAGCGGCAATGGTGGACTACATCAACTCCAACTTCGCCAAGCACATCATTTCCATTGAGGATCCTATCGAGTTTGTCCACCAGAGCAAGAAGTCGCTGATTCGGCAGCGGGAGGTCGGGATCCATACCCTGGAGTTTGCTAATGCTCTGAAGGCCTCCCTGCGGGAAGATCCGGACATCATCCTAATTGGGGAGATGCGGGATCGGGAAACGGTGGATATTGCTCTCAAGGCGGGCCAGACGGGCCACCTTGTGTTTGGAACGCTGCACACCAACAGCGCCGTCCGCACCATCGAGCGCCTCTTGGGGATCTACAAGCCGGAAGAGCAGGAGCCAATGCGACTGCAACTGGCTGAGACGTTGGTGGCCATTATTGCTCAGACGCTGGTGCGCACCACCGACGGCAAGCGCACCGCAGCCCATGAGATCATGCGCAACACCGATGCCATTCGCGACTACATCAAGCGCGGCGCCGTGGACGAGATCGAGGAGCTGATTGCCGATGGCTCCTACGAGGGCATGTGTACCATGAATCAGTCGCTGTTTCGGCTCTATCAGGAGGGACGGATTACCGCAGAGGTGTGTCTGGAGGCAGCTCCGCGCCGCAACGAGATGGCCCAATGGCTGCGGGGCCGGATCTAGAGGCAGTTTCCCAGATAGCTAGGCTAGGTGCTTGAGGAAAGGCCTGCCTTATCCTTGAGAGCAACTTGGCAGGGAAAGCAAGTTAGCTGCTGGAGTGGAGGGTGGATAAGCACCGCCCTATCCTTCCAGAGTGAGGGCCGAGATCCAGACACCCCTGCAAAGATGGGGTAGGATGGTTTCGGTTGCCATCGGGTACAACCCCACGGTGGCGTCTCCTGGGTCTCTTTGTAGAGGAACTGCAAGAGCCCGTTGAAGCAGAAATCCCGCCCTCTATGCGTTAGCATGAGGGGGGGAGGGTGTTACAAAACAGGAGAATCTATACCGTGAGCGTGATCAGCCAGCTTATCGAAACTGCAGATAACCAGCTGCGCTATCTCTCAGTTAGCGAGCTGCAGGCTATCAAAGACTACATGGACAGTGGCGAAAGGCGTCTGCAGATTGCTCAGGTGTTAGCTGAGAATAGAAAACGCATTATCGATCAGGCCCAGAAACAGCTATTTGCCAAACGACCTGAATACCGACAGCCTGGGGGCAATGCCTACGGCGAGAAGCGCTACAATCAATGCCTGCGGGACTACGATTGGTATTTGCGTTTGGTAACCTATGGCATTATCGCTGGCAGTAAAGAGCCAATTGAGTCCATTGGCCTCATAGGGGTGCGGGAAATGTACAACAGCCTCAACGTACCCATTGCCGGCATGATTGATGCGATTGTCTTTTTGAAGGAAGCAGCTCTCAGCCTGTTGGATCCCGACTCTGCGGCTGAGGCCGCTCCCTACTTTGACTACATCATCAATGCCCTGAGTTAGAGAGCTCCCTTTGCGGCCAGAGAGGCCAAGGCAGCGCGGGCGCAGGCGGCTACCTGTTCCTGGGAGTCCTGGGCAAGCCGAGCTAGCCCAGGGTAGGCAGCTTCTGTTCCCAACTGGCTTAGGGCAATGCAGACGCGGTAGCGCAGCTGCCAATCGTCAGAAGCGATGAGGGGCTCTAGGTAGGGGATGGCCCGCGGATCCCCCAGATCCCCTAGCGCTGCAGCAGCGGCGGTGGTCAGCAGTTCATTTCCCTCCTGGAGAACCTGCACTAGGGTGTCGAAGGCGGCGGGGTTGCCTAGCTCGCCGAGGGCAGCGACAATACTAAAGCGCACCAGCCACTCCGTCTCCCGCTGGTAGGCCTCCAGGAGATCAGTCAGGGCCTGCGGCTGCTTGAGATCCCCTAGAGCGGCAGCAGCGGCGGCTCGCACGTCGAACTCGGGATCCTCCCGCAAAGACTGCTGCAGGATTGGTAAAAGGGTGGCCGGATCGATCCCTTTTGCGGCAAGGGTGCCCAGCTGACTAATAGCAGCGTAGCGGACGCGTGCATTCTCGTCGGCTACTGCCTGCTGCAACAGAGTCAAGCTTTCTGGCGGGGAGAGTTCTCTGGCTTTGTTAACAGCGCGCAGCCGCTCCCCCAGATCCTGAGAGCCCAACAGCTCCAGCAAGGTCGCCAGTGAGGGCGGATCCCCAGCAGTTGTTGTCATCGTTCCTTTCTCTCCGTAGCTTTCTCTGGCTGTAGCAAAGAAGGAAAACTCGATGTTATCATTTTGAGGCAGTGTGTGCTGTCTTTTGGTCCTATGGCCTTATTGCAGAAAGAAAAGCAGGAGATCATTGAGAAATATCGACTACACGACACCGACACCGGCTCTGCCGATGTGCAGGTTGCCTTGCTAACCAGCCGCATCAACCAGCTCTCGCAGCACCTGCAGAGAAATCCTAAGGACTTTAACTCCCGCCGCGGCTTGCTGATGATGATTGGTCGCCGCAAGCGGCTGCTCAACTACATTGCCAAGCATTCTCCCGAGCGCTTTCAGGAGCTGGTTGAACGGTTAAACATTCGAGTGAAAAAGTAGCTACCTAGAAAGCACAGTCGAGGAGCTACCTGCGTGGGCAAGTCTAGTCGCTACTCTAAAGCTTCTCGAGGCCGCTCCAGTCAAGCTGCTGGTCAGGTGGAGCAGCAGCCGGCCAGAGGAGATCGAGCTGCTGTCATTCCTCCCGAGGTAAGCCGGCGCATGGTGCGGCGAATCCTCATTTTTTCCGGGATCCCTTCTACGCTTGGCTTAAGTAGCTTTGTTGTCAACTACTATCTTTTAACCAACCATGTGATAGCCCTGCCCCCCTACTTTACTTTGGTGGAGTCGCTGGCCTTTTTTGGCCTTGGCTTTTTGGGCATTAGCTACGGTGTCTTCTCGGCCTCCTGGGATCCAGAGCCTGGATCCCTGCTGGGGATTGGTGAGTTCCGCCGCAACCTGGGTATTTTCCTCCAGCAGTGGCGTGAAGCAACAAGCAGCTCTGCCTCTTCAGAAGCTGACGAGACCTAGCTGCTTTGGGCGCTGGGGGAGTTTCCTAGACAAGATACAAGCCCAGCCTCAGGGGGCCGGGCTGAGGGGGTTCAAAATAGGCTGCTGGGGCTAGAGCCGCACCTGCGCGCCCTCAAAGAAACCGCGGATGATCAAGATCGATCCCTCGAAATCCACTGGAGTGGTCTCTATATTGTCCGTGGGGAATTCTTGTTCCAGGAACCACTGGCCAGAGATCCGGTCGGCAGAAGTCGTTGAGTCGAAGACAAGGCTTAGAATCCCTCTTTGCGTACCGCCACCGATGTCAAATCGATTAAACGGCCCAGCCAGTTGCGCCCCGGCGAGGGTGCGGAAGACAAAATCGCCAGTCACGGGCACAATGCCCTGCAAAACAACCGGCCCTGGAGTTGTTTCCTCTCCATCCTCTCCATCCTCTTCATCTCTTTCAGTCCGCAAGGAGAAGAAATAATTGAAGGCTGTAGGCGCACCTGGACGCTCAGGAACAGGTAACTGCGGGATCGGCGTGGGGAAAGGTTGCGGCGGCGGGCTGACCTGGACAAAGTTAAGGACTGTGCTGACATTGGCCGGGTCAAACTCTGCTTGTACCCGACCGTTCAAGAGGCGCCGGATGCGCACCAACTGGTTGGGCAGAATGTTCGGACGAGTGGGATCCGGAGCAAATAGCACCGACTGCGTACCCACCTGGGTGGGACGATAGACGATCTCCGCCTGGTTGGGGCGGAAGTTCAGGCGGGCAAAGAGAGTCAGGGCATCTTCAGGAGTGCCATCGCCGGCCACGCCCCGCTGCCGCACCACAAAGCTGGCGGAGAAGGATCCCTGCTGTAAAATTACGTCGATACTGCTTTCTCTAAGATCAGTGGAACCCAAAAACTCGCCTGTGACTTCGTTGAGAACGCCAGGAACCCTTGTAGTCAGAGAAGCCTGCCCCTCCAGAACTACCTGGTCTCCAGATCTGCTAACTAGAATTCTCGTAAGTCGGAGGGTCAACCTTCCTATAGGAACGGGTTCTTGTACTTCTTCTCTGCTCTCAAATACTTCTAGTGTCCCGTCAGGCCTTAATGTTGTCAACGTACCTGAAACTCTCTCTCTTAGCTGCGTGATTACTACCTCACCTGAAAAGGTTGTATTAACTCTCAAGCGCCGGTCACCAACGCCACTGGAGAGCAACGCAAGACCGCTCGATGTTGAAAGATCTACGCGAGTGCTCAGCCTGGCGTCGTTTGGGGCAAAAGCTACAACCTCAAGTGGAGGAACCCGTTCGGCAATACGAATGGCGATGCGGTTGTCGTTTGTGGGGGCGAGCACGGCTTCTATGCCCTCCAGACGGGCTGCCCCACTCCCTTGAGTTGGTGTTGACCGAACAGGGATGACAGGAGAACCCCCAAATTTAGGATTGACGAAATCTAACCGCAGGCTAGTGGTCTCCAGCACTGAGCCGGGGGTAAAGCGGTACTCCTGCGCCGAGACAAACGCCGTGGGATCCACCTGGACAGGCCCCGGCAAGGCAGGAGACTCGTCAATTTGACCGCAGCCGCCTAGGAGCAAGACTCCACACAAAACTGCCAATGAGCGACCTTTGAAGTTCATACGGCACTGCCTCACACACCCTAATCTGGGGAAATCCACACACAAAATGGAGGAAAAGGCACCCAACCCCAACGCTACAGGTAAGCTGGCCGCCCCTGCTCGAGGCTATGATACCCCATATCTAGGGGATGGGCCATTTCCAAAAAAATTTCTTGGATTTGCTTTGCCGCTTGCTTGACAACGCCCCAAGATGCAGTAGAACTAACAGCAGGCATCCGCCTTTGAAACGGGATCCCTCATAATCTTGCCCATGCATAGGGGCAGATTCAGTGGATCCCGGCTGGGCGCTGTTGGAAAGTGGTGTGAGTGAGTGGAGAATTCCCCGATGAAACGACGTTCTGGCTCAGGCCCTGGCCGTGGCGGCCTTTCTCTTCTGGTAACTTGGGCTTCGCTAGCGCTCGCCACTGCCTGCAGCAGCGAGACTACGGGCGGTCTGCCACCCCTCCTGACTGCCGATGGATCCACCCCTCCCCCCGTGGCCGTGGCCCCCACGATCTCGCCCGACCTCACACCCATCACCTTCCGCCCTGGGCCAGACTTTGCTCCTATCACGCCGCCGCCCATTCAGCCCGACCTGCCGGATCCGCCGCAATTTGGGCCAGGGGGCGGCTTCAATGTCGATCAGCCTGTCTCGATCTCTTACAGAGTGGAATTGACCAACCTGATTGTCCGAGGGGTGATTGCGAGTGTAGACATTCAGGTCTTGAATATCACTTGCGGAACGGATGTTACTGGCGTAATCCGGCCCGAGGCCCTGAGCCAGTTTAGGAACCTGCTGATTGGAAGAGGCAACACGTTCACCGACGCTAACGGATTTAACTTTAGCTATACATTTCCAACAGACCCTAGGTTTTTCGAGGACTTGAGGATTTTTTCAAAGGCGATTAGAAGGATCGAAGGCGAAGAAATACTGACAGGGGACGACATTGTTTTTGTTCTAACTATCCGAGATAGCTTTGGTCAAGTTTTACGGGTTGACGACTCGATTTTCAATCCAGGGGAAACTCGAAGCGAAGTTCGTGGCTTTGCAATTCCAGCCTGTAGCAATCTCCCTCAGCCAACGCCTACCCCGACGCCGACACCCCTGCCGCCTGTACCTACGCCGACTTCAGGCCCTACCCCTGTTCCGACGCCGGTTCCTGTAGGGCCGTCGCCTTCGTTTACCCGCTTCTTACTGCCCAATCCAGCGCCGGTCAACACGCCTGTTACTCTCACTTTTGTGGTCGATAACCGAGTGGCTGGAGCCATTCCCTTGAGTGGTCTGAACTTCCAGGCAATCTTGCCTGAGGGGCTGGTTGTTGCTAATCCTTCCACCCCCGCCGGCCTTGCTGATCCAAATACTTGCGGAGGAGTTCTTGGTGCCTTACCTGGGACGAGGATCATTAGTCTTTCAGGCGGAGTCTTAGCGGCAGGTGCCACTTGCGAGGTCAATGTTTCTATTCAGGCAACAGCTCCCGGGATCTACACCTTGCCGCTGCTGTTTGTGTCGAACAATCAGACTCTGCCCAGCGCAGCTCCTCCCATCAATCTGGTGGTTAACTAGTGGCTAACCTGTGATGACGACTTTAGCCAGATTTGTGATGCCTATTTTGGTAAGTGAGGGTGGCAGGAAATGAACGTGAAGAGGATCAGGATTAGAAAGAATTGGTCGCGGGCTTTGGGCAGTGTAGGCGCTGTTTTCTTCACCACAGCCAGCTTGGTTGGCTGCCAGCAAGCCAAGGACAAGAACGCCACCAGCTTTGTCCCTGGACCGATCATTCCGCCTCAGACTCCTAGCGTGCCCACTGGTGGTACCGAGGTGGGCCTACCTCCCGTAGCACCACCAGGGATCCCTTTGCCGGCTCCCACAATTGTTATCCAAACTCCCGTTGCAGCCCCAACCATTCCTCCAATCCCCTCTCCTATTCCTCTCCCCACCATCAAGGCAGAAACTCCGGCTCCTTCTACCCCTTTCCCTCCTCCTCCCCCTACTCCCTTTCCTGTTGAAACAGTTAGCGTTGATCCAGCAGCAGTTACGTTTGCCTCAGGGACGACTGTTGGCTCTATAGAAACTCTCACGCTTACGCCGTCTGCTCCTCCGGCCAACGGCAGCTTGGTGTTGAAGGTAGAAAGCAGCAACCCGCAGGTGGTAGGCGTTTCCACAACAGCTGCCTCGTTCGTAACAGTTGTCCTTCCACCGGGATCCCCGGATACACCTAAGGTTGTGCTGACGCGTTTGATCCCGGCTACACAGGAGGGCAATGCCACCATCACAGTTACCCGCGACCCGGCCACAACCGCTGCCAATTATCCGGTGGGCAGCGTGAATGTTGCCGTGCCGGTGACCTTAAAGCAGCAAGAGCCGCCTAGCATTACCGTTGATCCCGAGTCCATCACCTTTGATGATAAGCAGCCAGTTGGCACTTCTGCTAAAGTAGCGGTCAGCCTTAATCCAGTTGCTCCGATTGGTGGGCAGGTTGTGTTGGATGTGAGTGGAACTCCCAATCCTTTTGTTCCAGGGGCGTCGTTTGCTATTTCGACCAGCACGCTGGTCTTCAAGGAAGGCAACAAGGGACCTCAGGAATTCGAGGTTGTTCGCCTGACGCCTGGCGAAGCTGCCGGATCGGTGACCATCAAGCTCAATCCCGCGCTGACGACGGCTACCAACTTCTTGACTGCCGACCTCAGTGCTGTGATCCCTGTTGCAATCAAAGCTCTGCCGACTCCACCACCCGCCACTCTTGCAATTGAGTATAAGGATACTTCCTTGAAGTGTAGCACTAACCTTAACTTGAAGCTCACTGCGCCTCCAACTGTTACCATTACTGGCGCTGTTAAAAGCCCACTCACTTTCAAAGCCGAGCCAGCACCTAATCCTCCCTTCTTTTTTGACACATCCACAGGGGTCATTTCCGTTCAATGTCCAGCGGCAGCAAACCAGCCTCCGATTGGCCTTTCTTTCTCTGCATTGATAACGGTTACGGATTCTTCAGTTCCGCCAATTTCGGCTCAGAAGTTTGTATCGATTAAAGTCGAGTAGTCAGCACTGCAGCAACCCTAAGGCATAGGGGGTTCCAAAAGTTATCTGGGGTGGGAAGCTGCTGTGTTGACCAAGCCGGCTGCCCAATCCAGCAGATGATTGACTGCTTCTAGAGTTTTGACTTCAGAGTACAGCCGCAGCAGAGGTTCAGTGCCGCTGCCGCGGATCATCACCCAACTGCCGTCGGCAAGGGTAAACTTATAGCCGTCTTTGTCGAAATGCTTGATCACCTTCTGCCCCAAAATCTCAGAGGGGGGATCCGCTTGCAGTTGTTGGAATAGCTGGGTTTGTTGGTTTTGATCCGCCAGGTGCAGGTCGCGGCGCAGGTAAACCGAGCTAAATCCTTCCCGTTCCTGCAAAGCCCGGTAAAGGGCGCTCAGATCTTGGCCGGTTTCGGTGACGGCTTCGATGAGATACAGAGCAGAAAGCATGGCATCCCGCTCGGGGGTGGGGCCCAGGTAGCATTCTTCTCCCCCCAGCCGCACCTGGGTGCTCAGGCGGGATCTCTTCAAGAGGTGGCTGCAGCCTGCCGCGCCAAGACCCACTCCACCAGGGTGCGCACGCCGTAGCCGGTGGCGCCTTTGTTGTTGTAGCCCGCATCCTTCTCTGTCCACACCGGGCCGGCTATGTCCAGGTGGGCCCAGGGGGTTTTCTCCACAAATTGTTTGAGGAAGAGGGCAGCGGTGATGGAGCCGCCGGAGCGGGGGCCGGTGTTCTTCATGTCGGCCACGGTGGAGCTGAGGCCCTCGAAGTAGCTCTCTTCCAAGGGTAGGCGCCAGATCTTTTCGCCAGAGAGGTTGGCCGCCTGCTGCAGCTCTTGAGCCAGGGCCTCATTGGGGGTAAAGAGGCCGGCAATTTCTTCTCCCAGCGCAATAACGCAGGCGCCGGTTAGGGTGGCTAGATCCACAATGGCGTCCACCCCCAGCTTTTCGGCAAACACCAAAGCATCGGCCAGGGTGAGGCGGCCTTCGGCATCGGTGTTGTTGACCTCAATGGTCTTGCCGTTGGAGGCGGTGAGGATGTCCCCGGGGTGGAGGGCACGGCCGCTAATCATATTTTCAGTGGCGGCGACGATAAAGTGCACCTCTACCTGCGGCTTGAGGGCAGCTAGGGCCCGGGCCGCTCCCAAGACGGCTGCAGCTCCGCCCATATCGGTTTTCATCATGGCAATGCTGCGGGAGTCGGTTTTGATGTTCAGCCCGCCGGAATCGAAGGTGAGGCCCTTGCCCACCAGGGCCAGCTTGGCGACGGGATCCCCTTCTTTGGGCTTGTAGGTGAGGTGGATAAACTGGGGCGGCAGATCTGAGGCCTGGGCCACGCCGAGGAAAGCCCCCATGCCTAAGGCTTGGCACTCTTCCCGTCCTAGGATCTCCACCTCTAGGCCGTAGTCTTGGGCCAGTTGCCGGGCAGTGTCGGCCAGGGCAGGGGGGGTGACGACATTGGCAGGGGCGGCCACCAGTTCGCGGGCCAGGATCGTCCCGGCAGCCATCTCGGTGGCCCGCTGCAGGGCGTTTTCATAGTCTTGGCGGGCCTGGGCCAGGCCTGGCACCAGGAGGGTGACTTCCTCAACGGAAAAGCCGCGCTCTTCCTCGGGCTTGGGCTGGGATTTAAAGCGGTTATCCTGGTGGGCCACAAGGAGGCTGGCTTCGGCTACTGCCTGCACCGCCCGCACCGGATCCAGCCCCGTTTCTGGCAAGGACAGCACCACCTGCTTAGCTTTAAGGCTGTGGGCCTGGCGCAGACCGTTGGCAGTGGCCCGCCGCAGCGCTTCCAGTGTCAGCGCAGCCGGATCCCCAAGCCCCACCAACACCAGCTTGCGGATGGCTCCTGGCAGGCGCAGAGCAAGGCTGCTATTAGGCTTGCCCTGAAACTTCTGTTCTTGAACCGCTTCCGCCACCAGCCCCGACCCCACTTTCTCGTCCAAGGCAGCAATCTCGGCAGGCAGCGAGAAGGTGGCGTTTTCGCCGGTGGGGGCAAAGCAGTAAACCAAGGCGCATTCTGCCTGTGTTAGGGGCGGCTCGCCAAGACGAAGCTGCATGGGAAACCTTTGGCCAAGCTAGGGACAGCAGATTTTCAGTGTAGCCAATTCCGCCACTTCTAGGACAGGGGATCCCTTGGCTGGCATCGACGTTGGCTTTTCTAGCCAATAGCCTTTAATCAGGAAGGGAGGAAACCAAGGTATGGCCTGGCGGCGGCGTTCCATCCTTCAGCTTGGGGTTATTGCCGGCGCAATGCTGCTGGCGCTGGCGCTAGGGGGGGTGGGATCCCTGGCCCAGGCGCAGAGGCCCCTGGAAGAGCTGCCGCAGCCGGTTCGCCTCAAGCTGCCCCCCGGCCTAGCCCGCTACACCTATGACAAGTCGGCGGGAGACTACTTCGAAGAAATCGAGCCGCTGCTGCCGGGCGGAGCTTACGCCCAGTGGGCCTTCTACCCCGTCCCTGTCTACATTCAGGGGGATCACCCCCAGTGGAAAACCTTTGTGGAGCAGGCGGTAAAGGAGTGGTCGGCCTACATCCCCCTGAAGGTGGTGGGCAAAGAAGAGGAGGCCCTCTACGGGATAAGCATCTACCGCGTTCCTGCCATTGGCAAAGGGATAGCGGGGGCAGCCCGGCCTGAGTTTTTCTTTGCCGCCGATGGCTCGCTGCAGCAGCGGGTGCGCATTGTCATTGCCGAAGGCCAGGGGTTGGCAGAAGTGACGGCGGTGGCCCGGCACGAGATTGGCCATGGGCTGGGGCTGTGGGGCCATAGTCCCAACCCGCGGGATCTGATGTACGGCGGCCACCATGCAGCGGCTACCGGCAATCGCCGCCTGCTGCGGGTGCCCACCATCACCAAACGGGATCTCAATACCCTCAAGCGGGTTTACGAGCAGCCCACCCTCATGGGCCAGGTCTTCCCGGAGAGCTACCGCCGCCTGTTTGGCCAGCTTCTGCCAGAGAGAATTTTGGGAATGGCCGGCAGCTAGCGCCGCAGCAGTTGCGCTCCCCCCTTCAGCCCCATGGCCAGGAGAAAAAACAGCAACTGGGTGGCCACAATGCTGGGGCCAGAGGGGAGGTTGAAGGCGGCTGAGAGGAGGATCCCCAGCACGGCGCTTAAGCCCCCCAAGCCCATGGCCAGCAGCACATAGGTTGTAAAGCCGGAGGCCAAAAGCCGCGCCGTCGAGGCAGGGATCACCACAAAGGCGCTCACCAATAGCACCCCCACCGAGCGGATCGACAGGGCCACCACTAGCGCTAGCAGCACCACAAAGGCCAGCCGCTGCCAGCCCGCCTCTACCCCCCGCGCCCGCGCCAGCGACTCATCCAGGGTGAGCAGCATCTGGGCGGGCAAGGTCAGCCCAATGTACCCCAGGGCTAAGAGCAGGAGCAGGCCGCTTACCCACAAGGCCGGCAGGCTGATGCCGAGAATATCCCCAAACAGCAACTGGTTAAGGTTGCCGCGGTAGCCAGGGATCAGGCTAAGGCCAATGATGGCCAGGGCCAAGGAGGAGGAGTAGATGATGTTTAGCACCGCATCCGCCGAAAGCTGGGTGCGTTCCAGGACAAAAGTCACCCCCACGGCAAACACCACCCCAAACACCATCAGCACTGCCGTGGGATCCAGCCCCAGGGCCACTCCCACGAGAATACCCAGCAGCGCCGAATGCCCCAAGGCATCACTAAAAAACGCCAACTGCCGAAAGATGGCAAAACTGCCCAAAAGCCCCCCCGTCACCCCCGTCAGGATGCCGCCTAGGAGAGCCCGCTGCATGAAGGGCAACTGCAGCCATTCCACCACCTGCGCCCAGGTCTCCGGCATTGCCCCTCCTCAGTGGTGGTGGATGTAGCGGGCAAACGCGGGGCCGTAGACGCGGCTGAGCATCTCCGGCGCCAGGGCCGCCTCAGGGGATCCCTGACAAATCAGGGAGCGGTTGAGACACAGCACGCGGTCACAGTAGCGGGACACCATCTCTAGGTCGTGGGAGACCTGCAGGATGGTCCAGCCCAGGGAGCGGCGCAGCTCTTCCAATAGCCGATAGAACTCCCCTTCGCTGAGGCTATCTAGACCAGCGGGAGCCTCGTCCAGCACCAGCAGCCGCCGCGGCCAGACTAGACAATAGGCCAACAGCACCCGCTTCAGCTCGCCGCCGCTCAGTTGACCCAGGGGCTTAGAGGCCAGGTGCAGAGCCTCGGCCCGTTGCAAGGCTTTTTTGACGGCCTCCTGCCGAGCAGCTCGCTGCTGCCAGGGCCAGCGGGGCCTAAGGGATCCCCAGCCCAGGGCAACAAACTCCGCCACTGTTAGGGGGAGGGCGGGGTTGAAGTGCAAGCGCTGCGGCACATAGGCAAGCTGCTGCCGCACTTTCTGGGGCAAGTACCCTGACAGGCGCAGCGGCTCCCCTAGGATCCAAACCGAGCCGCATTGGCGGGGCAGGATGCCCAAGATGGCCTGCACCAAGGTGCTCTTGCCGGCGCCGTTGGGGCCAACAATGGCCGTATGGGATCCCGCCGCCAGCTCAAACGAGACATTCTGCACCGCCAACTGGGATCCCCGATAGACCGTCAGTCCCTCCACCCGCAGGACAACCTCGCCAGAATGGAAGCTCATCGCCCCCTCGCCAGCAGGTGTTCGAGAGCAGTCTGACCCACCAAGGGCAACTGCAGGGGAACCCAGGCCTTCTCTTTCTCGAAGGCGGAGACTAGGTTTTCCACGTTCTGCCGCAGGATGGTTAGGTAGTACTCCGGCTCGATCCCCTCTGGGCCAGCGGTTTCGAGGGGATCGAACACGCGGACTTGTACCCCCAGATCCCGGGCCAAGACCTCAAAGGGGTTGTCCTTCCCCACTTGTGGCTCCACCAGGATTGTCTTTAGGCCCGACTGCCGCACCGTCTCCATCACCCGGCGCACATCTTCCGGAGAGGGGCTGGCTTCCGGGATCTCCACCAGGAACTCCGCTTCGAGGTTGTAGCGCTCGGCAAAGTAAGGGGCAAAGTTGTGGAAGACCACAAACTTTCTGCCGGCAAAGGGGGCCAAGCGCTGCTCGATTTCCTTATCCAAAGCCTCCAGTTGCTGGATAAAGGCAGCGGCGTTGGCGCGGTAGGTCTCTGCCCCTTCTGGATCGACAGCAATGAGGCCATCGCGAATATTTTCCACCTGCCGGATGGCTCGCCTGGGATCTAGCCAGATGTGGGGGTTCAACTTGCCGTGAGAGTGCCCGTGACCATGAGAATGGCCATGGCCGTGGCTGTGACCATGTGAATGGCCATGGCTGTGGGAGTGGCCATGCTCTGGCTCCTGGGTCTGCAAAGTCGGGATCCCTTGGCTGCTGTCAATGATGCGCAGCTTCGGATTGCCGGCGTTGGCAATCAATCCCTCCAAAAAGGTCTCCATTCCCAACCCGTTGATCACCAGCACATCCGCCTGGGACAGCAGGCGCGCATCCTCGGGTCGGGCCTGAAAGTCGTGGGGCCCCATCTGGGGAGGGATCAGGGGCGTTACCTCAGCCCGCTTCCCGGCCACGGCGCGGGTAAATTGCGTTATCGGCAGGATTGTGGTCACCACCTGCGGGGGGGTGGATCCCTGCTGGGCCTGGGACTCTTCTTGGCGCATCTGCAAGGTGCCTAGGATCCCGACCGAGAGGGCCGCCACCAGCGAGGCCAGTGATCGCAGGGGTCGGGCCGAACGCAGAGAGTTATTAGCCATGAGCCCTAACACCTCACGAGACAACAGAGACAGCAGCGTCGGAAGCGCCTGACTTCTGGAAAGCCAAGGCCCGCTGCTGCAGCAGCGAAAACATGCTCACCAGGCCGTTGCTGCGGGAAGGGCTAAGGCTGAAGTTGAGGCCCATTTCCCGCACAAACTCCAGGGAAACCCCCAAAATTTCCTCTGGTGCTGAGCCACTTAGCCCCTCCACCAAAACGGCCACCAAGCCCTTGACCAACTGGGCATCGGCATCTCCCTGGATGTAGACCTTGCCGTCCCTTAGCTCGGTGGCCAGCCACACCCGCGAAGCACAACCCCGCACGAGATTCTCCTCTGTTCGCTGGGAATCGGGGAAAGGGGGCAGGCGCTTGGCATAGGCCAGCAGCAACTCGTACTTCTGACGAGAGGTTTTGGCCTTTTGAAAGCGCCCGACAATCTGCCGCAGAGCTTCGGGCATCAACCCACTTGCCTGAATGAGAATGATAATCAAAAGTCATCGTAGCACGCGGCTTGGGGAGCCCAAGGGGTTGGCGCGGGAGGAAACAACTACCGCACTGAGCGGTAGCCGCCCCTTACTCCCCTGGGCGAGAGGACTAGTTGCCAAAGCTGGCTGGCGCGGGCCTTGAAGCTGCCGGCACTCATCAGCAGGTAAAGCTTCCACATGCGGCGAAAGCGCTCGTCGTAGCGACCAGCCAGTTGGGGCCATGCCCGCTCAAAATTGGTGTGCCAAGCTTTTAGGGTGGCCACGTAGTTGGTCCCAAAGTTGTGCCAGTCTTCTAGGACAAACAAGCCCTCGAAAGCCGCTGTTATCTGCCGAGGCGAGGGGAGCATCGAGTTGGGAAAAATGTAGCGCTCAATCCACGGATCCCGCCCCTGGTAGGCAACGTTGGTGCCGATGGTGTGGAGAAGAAACAAGCCATCCTCTTTGAGAAGGCGACGGGCTACCTGCATAAATGTTCGGTAGTTGCGGTAGCCCACATGCTCAAACATGCCCACAGAAAGGATCCGATCAAACTTTCCCTGCGTCTGGCGATAGTCTTCCAGCCGGATCTCTACCGGTAGGCCGCGGCAGCGTTCGCTGGCTAGCCTGGCCTGCTCTTGCGAGACGGTGATGCCCACCACCTGCACACCGTAGCGTTCGGCCAGGTACTGTGCCGTGCCGCCCCAACCACAGCCGATGTCGAGCACGCGCATGCCGGGCTGGAGATCCAGCTTGCGGGCAATGAGATCTAGCTTGGCTTCCTGGGCTTCGTCGAGGGTTTGTGCCCCCCCATCCCAATAAGCACAGCTGTAGATCTGGCGGCGATCCAGCATGGCTTCGTAGAGGTCATGGCCAAGGTCGTAGTGGCGCTGGCCAACCACAAACGCTCCCTTACCCCGCTGGCGGTTGATGAGGCGACTGTCCAGGGCAAGCAGGAGCCGAACTGGCCAGCCCACTCGCTCGGCTGCCTGACTGGTGAGGAGACGACAAACCAGCTCATCAATAGCCTCGCAATCCCACCACCCCTCCAGGTAGGCCTCGCCAAAGCCCAGGGATCCATAGAGCAAGCAGCGCAGGTAAAGCCGCTCGTCGTGGACTTGCAGATCCCAGGGCCGCGAGCCATTGACGGCTATATCGGCAGCCTCCAAAAGCCTAAGTCCATAGCTGCGCGCCAGCCGATGCCAGAGGCTGAGGCCTTTCCCCATTCCCAGAACCCCCCTGCGCCTGGAAAGCCTAGTAAAGGCAACTAGACATTAAAGCGTAGCCTCTCTAGCGCGTTTCCAATTGTTGCCAATTGTTTCCAAGGGATCCTGCGAACGGAGAACCTCCAACCTCTTGGTGAAGAAGGAGTAGGAGGACAAATTTCTAGGGATCCCCCCGAAGGGGGAACCTGAGGTGCAGAACGCCTGCACCTACTTTAACCTGCTGTTTCCAATTTCTAGGGATCCCCCCGAAGGGGGAACTCGAAAGAGTAAGGACAGAGATTATGTACCTACTCGAGTTTCCAATTTCTAGGGATCCCCCCGAAGGGGGAACGCAACCTACTAAGATGTACACTCCGGGGAGCCCCGGAGAGGGAGTTTCCAATTTCTAGGGATCCCCCCGAAGGGGGAACACTACCCCTATTAAACCCAAGCGGGGCAAGGAATGCAAGACCCATTTGCGAGGGGGTCGGTCGAAGACGGCAAAAAAGGGCCTGGAAGAGGGGGGGCAAGAGGCCTGAAAGCCTTGTGGGGCAAGGCATCGAGCGGGTCAACGAAAGAATCGGCCTTTGCGGGATTTGGCGAGGCGCTCGCAGAGCTGCTGATACCATTTTTGTGTGCTTTCGAGAACATCAAGTACTTAGGTAGGGGGAAAGTTGCCTGAGCTACACGATGACCGAGCCAGGGGGTGCAGTTAAAGGGGGTTCACCCCAGATTTCCACTTGATCGAGGGCGTGGCTGGTGAGGGGATAGAAGCGGACGCTGTCTTCGTTAGGCTTGATCCTTTTTCGGAGCCGTAGCTTGAGCTCCTCGAACTTGTCCCTGTTGAGGACGCACTCGAAGACACTGTACTGCACCCGCTTGCCGTAGCCTTCTAGCAAGTCCGCAATTTTCTTGCGGCGCTTGTCACAGGGGGTATCGTAGGTAACAACATAAAGAAACATCAGCGAATCCGGTAAGGCTGATACAAGTCTTGAGGATTATAGACGGACTGCTTAAACTTCTTAACCTGCTGTGTTAGCAAATCCCAGCGGGGCTGATCCCCATCGGGGGTTTGGATGGATCCCTCCATTCTCTGGAGAAAAGCTTTGAGGTATTTCTTTCTGCCAGCATCGTTGAGAAAACAGCCCCCATCTCGATACTCGAAGTCTTCTTGGATATCCATAACACCGCTATTGACAAGCCACAGTACCAGGGAGTCCACAATAGGCGCTCGAAACTCTTCCAGCAAATCGGAAACCAGAGCAGCGTGGCGTTCACTGCTGGCATGTAGGCAACCTTGATAGGGATCCAAATCTTGCAGCTCAATCAAGGTTAATAGGTGGTTCCAGAGCACCATGTAGCCAAAGCTAAGCATGGCATTGACTGGATTGGTGGGTGGTTGTCGGGTGCGCTTGAGCAAAACAAATCCTTTTTGTTGTAAGCAATTGCCCAGTTCCGGGAAATACAGGGCTGCGCCGATCCCTTCAATGCCGCGCAGTTGATCTAGAGACTTAGCCTGCAGAGCTTGCTCAGCCAGATGTTCCAAGCTGCGCAGGGTTAGATCCCCAGTTTCGCTGGGGCGCTGCCTAAGTTGCCGCATTAACAACACGCGGCTATTGAGGAGCTTAGCTCGCACTATCTGGGCTGC
The DNA here is from genome assembly GCF_047462175.1 of Synechococcus sp. OH30. Classification (NCBI taxonomy): domain Bacteria; kingdom Bacillati; phylum Cyanobacteriota; class Cyanophyceae; order Synechococcales; family Synechococcaceae; genus Synechococcus; species Synechococcus sp. OH30. Next base: position 44,961 of record NZ_JANSIP010000004.1, read on the forward strand.
TGTTTGCAACCGCCATGCCTCAGAGAGTGCCTGTTGCCAATGGGCCAAGCGGCGGTAGCCCCTTTCAATGGGAATGAGGCGACCGTAGCAATAGCCGAGCCGGGAGAGATAGGCAATGGGAAGATTGCGCTTCAAGCACTCTCTTACAACATCGGTAGTCACCTGAGAGCGGCCGAAGATTAACGATTCTGGCCTATCATCGTGGAGTCTGCCATTTGCCGGGCAACCGTTCTCGGCCAAGGGGATCCAAGTGAAGATAGCGCTGTTGCAACTCAACTACACCGTTGGCGATCTCAGCGGCAATGCTGAACGCATCCGTGCGGCGGTCGAGGCAGCGGCGGCTGCAGGAGCGGAGCTGGCCATTACGTCTGAGCTGGCCCTGTTGGGGTACCCACCCCGGGATCTGCTGCTCTATCCAGCTCTCATCGAGAGGGCCGGCCAAGTTTTGCAGCAGTTGGCCGCCCGGCTGCAGGAGAGCATTCCGGTGGTGGTGGGATCCGTGCAGTCTAACCCTCTGCCGGAGGGGCGGCCCCTCTACAATGCGGCAGCCTGGCTGGAAAGGGGGCAGATCCGCCACTGGTTTCAGAAGTCGCTCCTGCCCACCTACGATGTCTTCGACGAGGATCGCTACTTCGAGCCGGGATCCCCGCCCCCGCCCATTGAGTACCGGGGCCGCCGACTGGGCTTTACCATCTGTGAAGACATCTGGAACGACCGCGACTTCTGGCAGCACCGCCGCTACCACCGCGATCCAGTAGAAGAGATGGCCCGCTGCGGCGCCGATTTGCTGATTAACCTTTCCGCCTCCCCTTTTAGCTTGGGCAAGCAAAAATTGCGGGTGGAGATGCTGGGATCCCTAGCCCGCAAGCATGCCCTGCCCATCCTCTATGTCAACCAGGTGGGAGGCAACGACGACCTCATCTTTGACGGGGCCAGTTGCGCCCTAGATTGCCGCGGCCGGCTGGTGGCCCAAGCCGCTGCTTTTGCGCCGGATCGGCTCATCGTGGATGTGGAGGCGCTGCTCCATCCCCGTGATGAGGAACCCAGCCCGCCGGAATCCCGCTGGCCAACAGAGCCGGAAGCGGAGCTCTACGAAGCCTTGGTTTTGGGCACCCGCGACTACGTCAGCAAATGCGGCTTTCGCGAGGTGTTGCTGGGCCTGTCGGGAGGGATCGACTCGGCTGTTACTGCCGTCATTGCCGCCGACGCCCTAGGGCCAGAGCGGGTGCTGGGAGTGCTCATGCCCTCTCCCTATTCCAGTCCCGGCAGCCTGACGGACGCCTACCAACTGGCGCAAAACCTAGGGATCCCGACCCTAAAGCTGCCCATTCACTCGATTATGGAGAGCTACCACCATCTCCTGGCCGAGCCTTTTGCTGGCCTCCCCCCCGACATCACCGAAGAGAATCTGCAGTCCCGCATCCGCGGCACCCTACTCATGGCCCTCTCCAACAAGTTTGGCCGGCTGCTTTTGACCACGGGCAACAAGTCGGAGCTGGCGGTGGGCTACTGCACCATCTACGGGGATATGTCCGGCGGCTTGGCGGTGATCTCCGATGTGCCCAAAACCTGGGTCTACCGCCTGGCCCGCTGGATCAACCGCCACCAGGAGCGGATCCCTCTTCCCATCCTCACCAAGCCCCCCTCGGCAGAGCTGCGGCCGGACCAGCGAGATAGCGACAGCCTACCCCCCTACGACGTGCTGGACGCCATCCTGCAGCGGCACATTGAACAGCACCAATCCGCTGCCGAGCTGGTGGCCCAAGGGTTTGATGCCGATACTGTACAGCAGGTGCTGCGGCTGGTGCAAAATGCCGAGTTCAAGCGCCACCAAGCCCCTCCGGGACTGCGGGTTACCGACCGGGCTTTTGGCACCGGCTGGCGCATGCCCATTGCCAAACGCCAGGAAGGGATCAGCTAGAAACCGCAGGGGCCCCGCCTTCTACCCGTAGGGTCAGGGCCAGGAGGAATGCCGCATAACGTCGATTGGGGCTGAAGGTAAACCAGTCCAGAGGCTCGCGGTTGGCTTGCCAACTGCAGGGCTACCAAAAGTCTGCTTAGTTGGAGGCAGGTGGTTTACTTGATTTTGCCCTCGCTCCCCCCTCTCCTTGAGGGAGAGGGGGGTTGCCGCAAGCCAAGTTTCTAGATCAGCCCCAGCCAGGAGGCGACGCCTTGGCCGGTCACCGCCTCGATGACAATGGCCAGGACAAAGCCAATCATGGCTGCGCGACCGTTGAGACGCTCGGCATATTCGTTAAAGCCAAACTTGGGCTCAGACAGGTTGGGGTTGGACATAGGAACCTCCGCTGGGTGCTCTGGGGCAAATCTGGAAGAACGCTCCCTGCCCTTTAGTATAGTTTGCATTTCTTCATAATTGCAAGAAGACGATTAGGCAACCGTTGACACTCCCCCGGTCGGGGGATGCTTACGCAGTCCACAGTTGGACTCGTAAAGGCGCTGTCAAGACGCCCCTAGACCGTTCCTAGAGACAAAGCCTCAAGGTTCCGCTTACTGACTGGCTTTCGGCACTGCCCGGGTTTTTCAGGGGGGTAGGTGCACTCAAGTCGCTCGAAGGCTTTTCTGCCCCCCAGTAATCGCGCTAGCGGGACGAAGGGCTACCAAGCTACTCTGCTGTGTTCCTCCCCTTAGCCCAGAACGGCAGGGATCCCTGTTACAAAAGTTCGGAAATCGCAGCCGTCCCACCGACTAGGGTAATCTGAAGTGCAGGTCAACGGAGAAAACCCCTATGGCGATTCAGCGTGGTGCCAAAGTCCGTGTGTTGCGGAAAGAATCCTACTGGTATCGGGATGTGGGGACGGTGGCAGCGGTGGATACCAGTGGCATCCTCTACCCGGTGATCGTCCGCTTTGACAAGGTTAACTACTACAACATCAACACCAACAACTTCCGCGAGGACGAGCTGGAGGTGGTGGAAGAGCCCAAGCCCAAAGCCAAAGCTACCTCTGCCAAGTAAACCCAGCTTTCGGCCTTCTTGTTCTGTGCCCGAGCTGCCCGAGGTTGAAACCGTCAGGCGGGATCTGCAGCGCCTTACTCTAGGTCTGCGCATCCTGGCGGTGGAGGTGCTTCTCCCTCGCACCGTGGCCTACCCTGGCAAAGAGGAGTTTGAGCAGGGGCTGGCTGGCACCTGTTTGACCCAGTGGCAGCGGCGAGGCAAGTATCTCTTGGGATCCCTGGACTCCGGAGCGGTTCTGGGTGTGCATCTGCGCATGACCGGGCAACTGCTCTGGGTTCAGGGATCCGCGCCTTTGCCGGTTCATACTCGCGTCCGGCTGCGCCTAGAGCAGGGGTGGGAGCTGCGCTTTGTTGATCTGCGCACCTTTGGCCAGATGTGGCTGGTGCCCGCCGGGGTGGAGCCGGAGACGGTGATCCCCGCCCTGCAGAGCTTGGGACCGGAGCCGCTGTCGCCGGCCTTTTCAGAAATCTATTTCCAAGCTGCTTTGCAGAAGAGCCGCCGCCCCATCAAAACTGCCCTGCTGGATCAGGGCCTGGTGGCGGGGGTGGGCAACATTTACGCTGATGAGGCCCTGTTTTTGAGCGGCATTCACCCTTTGACGCCCGCCTCGCAGCTTTCCGACGCTGCCAAAAGCCGCCTGCGGCAAGCTTTGATCGAGGTGTTGCGGGTTGGGCTGGAGCAGCGGGGCACCACCCTGCGCGATTACCGGGATCTGCGTGGGCTCAACGGCAACTATCAAGGTCAAGCCTGGGTGTACGGTCGGGAAGGGGATCCCTGCCGCCTCTGTGGCACCCCCATTCAGCGGCTTAAACTGGCGGGCCGCTCAGCCCACTTTTGCCCCCGCTGCCAGCCGCCCCCAGGCCAGGTGGCAACTGGATGGCGGATCCCCCGCAAGCAGCTATAGTTCTAGATTGATCCCCAGCTCCCCTCTCCCAGAGGAGAGAGGCCGACGGTGAGGGAGGGATCCCGGTGAAAAAGATGGCATGGCCCCAGTTTTGGGTCGGTCTCCTCGGCGGGGTGGTCGGGATCCCGGCACTTCCTGTTTTTGCTCAACTGGAGCTGGATGCCCAACTGGGCCGATCCCAAGTTGTTGCCCCCAGCAAAGATTGCCCCGCCTGCGACCTAACGGGAGCGGAGCTGCCAGGCGTGGATTTGCGGGGGGCCAACCTCAAAGAAGCCATCCTCAAGCAGGCCAACCTGCAAGCTGCCGACCTCTCCCAGGCAATCCTCAACTTGGCCGATTTGCGCGGCGCCAACCTGAGCAGCACGGATCAGGGCGGGGCCTTTCTGTGGGAAGCGGATCTCAGGCAAGCCAACCTGCAGCAGGCCAATCTCACAGGGGCTAACCTTCAGGTAGCCAACCTCAGCGGTGCCGATTTGCGCGGGGCCATTCTCGCCGGCGCCGACCTGACAGGAGCCAACCTAATCCAGGCCGATCTGCGCGGGGCCGACCTGCGGGGAGCTTTTCTGGAGGGAGCCGATCTAACTGGCGCCTTGTACAACGCCCAGACCCAACTGGATCCCACCTTTAGCCCCAGCGCCCACGGCATGGTCTTTGTGAAAAACTAGCTCTCTCCCCCTGGAAGAGGGATCGGGGGTGGTGGCGTTAGCGGCGCGGAGCGCTTGGGCTAGCTCCCTTTTTGGGCAGATTAAGCTTAGCTCTCTCCCTGGCCGGGATCCCCTGCCATGAGTTCCCCTGTGCGAGTTCTGATTGCCGACGACCATCCCCTATTTCGGCTGGGGCTAAAGTTTGCCCTGCAAGCGCAAGGATTTGAGGTGGTGGCCGAAGCGGAGACGGGATCCCAGGCCGTTGAGTACTGCCGCCACAACCCTCCCGAGGTGGCCATTTTGGATGTGCGCATGCCGGATGGAGATGGGATCCTGGCCTGCCAGCAGATTGTTGAGCTGGGCCTGTCGGTGGTGGTGGTGATGATGACCACCTTTCAGGAGCCGGCCCTGATCGAGGCGGCGCGACGAGCGGGGGCCAAAGGCTACCTCTCCAAAGAAACTGACCCGGCGGAGCTGGCCCGCGTTCTTCGCCAGATCTTGGCCAACCCCGACCAAGACTGGCTGCCTGCTTCCCAAGAGTTGCCCAAGCTTACCCCCCGCGAGCTCTGTGTGTTGCAACTGATGAGCCAAGGCTTGGCCAACAAGCAGATTGCCCGCCGCCTGGGCCTCAGCGTGGAAACCGTGAAAGAATACGCCAGCACTGCCTACCGCAAGCTGGGCGCCACCGACCGTGTCACTGCTCTGCTCAAGGCGCAACAACTGGGAATTCTCTAAGTACAGAGCCCCTATCCTCCTCCCCTCTCCCTGAGGGAGAGGGGCCGGGGGTGGTCGCGTGAGCGGCGCGGAGCGCTTGGGCAGTCCGGCGTTTCCCCCCAGAGGTGGGGATGCCTGCAATCGGGATCCCTTGCATACTGTTGCTATCCTGGTAGCCTTTACCCGCGTACGGCTATGTCTGCTCCTTCTCCGCTGTTGCTCAAGCTTGCCCTGCGTCTGCTTGGCTCTCTGAAGATCCCGGTGGATCGGCGCAGGATCCGCGAGCGCGGCTTTGTTCTACCGGTCGCCATCTTGATTGTGCTGGTGTTGAGCTTGGTAACGGTGGGCCTGCTTACCCGCTCCACCCAGCGCAATATCCAAACCCAGGTGGAACGGGCGGGGCAGACGGTTAGTCGACAACTAAACGCCGCCATCGACCGGGCGCGGGCCAAGATTGACTACCTGCTGCGGGATCCCCGCCTGCCCGCCGGCACCCCTACTGATGCCCAACTTGCCGCGGCCTTGATTAACGACGGGGCGGAAGGGCTGCTCCCGCGGGATGAGAACGAGCCCTACATCCTCCCCGATGAAACCCAGTTCATAATTAGAACCGAAATTGAGGTGGAGGATCCCAACAACCCCGGGCAAACCCTGCCTGTACCGGTACGGGCGCCGGCCTGGTGGTTTTTGGTGGACACCGACAACAACGGCGTCAACGACTCTGTAACTGCCTACACTATTCTCAACACGCGTCGGGCTGCTGGCGCTGGCTTTGAGGACAGCCGGCTAACGGATACGGAGCGGGCGCGGCGCCTGATGATCCGCAGTGGCCCTCTGCAAGGGTCGGCTCTGGGCGCTTGTACCGACAACCCCGCCGAGCAGACCGCCAACCCCAACGTGGGAGACTGGTTCCAGGTGGGATCGGCGCTGTACAAGCCTTTCCAAGTCTTTGCCGTCACCTTGCCCATTCAAGGCGCCGACTCCACCACCCGCGCCATCTCGGCTTTGCAGTTCCAGCAGGATCGGAAGCGGGATCTCCTCAACAAGTGGGGGGCCTTCAGCCGCAGTGACCTGGAGTTCTTCTTCACTCCCCCCTACAACTGGAACGGCGCCATCTACACCGGCGGCAGCCTTTTCTTCCGCTATCGCTCCACCAACTCGTTCCGGGCTTTCACCATCAGCTCGGAGCAATCCTGCTTCTACATGCCTGTAGATAACTCGGAGATTACTGCCTTCGGAGAGCTGGTGGCAGGGGCTATTGGTTACGCTGGCCAGGAGGTGAGCGATAGCCTGGTTTTCGATGTGCACTCCGGCGAGCAAGACGTAGCACCGAGGGTGTCGGTCAGTCTAAACAACCTGAACTTTGACTCGGTGCAAAACGGGGTGGAGCCGGAGAGTGTGGCCCTGGATCCGCTGGAGCTCCACCTTTTCGGCCGCATACGCACCCGAGGAAATTACCAGCAAGACGCGGCTGGATGGGCGGCTTCTCCTCTCAACGCCAAACGGGAGCCCAACCCCGGACGGATCAAGGCCGGCGGTTTTCAGGCCGGTTCCGACCAGGTCTGCCCGCCCTACGTGGACGATGTCTATCGGGCCGACAACCGCTTTGGGCCCAAGGCCAGCTACGAGCGTCCACCCGTGACGCCTGACCCGCAGAAGGGCTGCAACGTGCCCACCTTTGCCGAAAAGTTCAACAACGCCAAGGCAGGTGACCGGATCCCGTCTGAGGCCAAAAATGAGCTGGGCGAATCCCTCACCGAAGACAACCCACCCCAAGGCGCGCTTGCCGAGGTGGGGCTGGATGGCTACTGGGAGCGGCGGGCCCGCGTGGAGGGCCTGCGGGTGATCGTGGGGCAGCGCCTGGAGCTGACCCGCACCGACTCTTTGCCCTTGCCGCTGGTGCCTGATGGTGATCCCAATGATCCCACTAAGCTACAGGCCATTTTCATCAGCAACGAGGCGCGGCAACGCCTAACCCTGCGGGATAACCCGGCGGCGGTGCAGGCCACGGCGGTTTACCACTACAGCCACCAAGATGGGCGCTTCCCTATCGCCTGCCTGGCCACGGTGGCCCACCCCGGCACCCCTTGGAGCTTGCGGCGGGCTTCCACCTTCCCTGCCGGCGATCAGACCAATCAACTGGGCATCAACTTCTTCACCGGCCAGGGCACCAACGTCTGGGAATATGACCCTGCGCCGATGCAAGAGCGGCTGCAGCCTGGCACGCCCCTGTGGACGGCGCTAACCAACCTGGCCAATTTTGCCGGTGACCCCGACGGGGCCTATCCGCCCAGGCAGGAGCCGGGCCGCATCCACCCAGATCCGTTCATCACCGCCTTTGGCAACTTCTCCGAGCTGCGGCGGGTGATCGACACAGTTAACAGAGGCACCCCCGTCGATCAGCTCAGCCTGGCCGACCAGACCACGCTGCAGACGGCGGGCTGCATGTTGGGCATGCTGGCCGACAACATTCTACGGATTGAGGCTGCAGAAGCTCGTGGAGATCGATTTGCTCAGGATCTCCTACGAGATATCAATGATAGCCGTGACGGAGACACTAACGGCGATCGCCAAATCTTGGATAGACTTGATAGCCAGCGTGCTTATCTCCCGCTGCGCTACATCTTCCCCACCAGCAACTTTGACGAGAATGATCCCATAGAGAGGGCGCGGCGGGAAGCGTACCCCTGGCTGCCGGCTGCCACCTACCAGGCAGTAACCGACCTCGAGCAAGTGGCTCTTCGGCCTCGCTCCACCATCAACGACTGGCGTTTGCCCCATGCCGCTGCCACTTGCCCCAGCAGCACCCTACTCGGTGGCAACCATCCCAACAGCAACCAGATGGAGCTGATCCAGGTCGGCAACCAGTGCCGTCGCGTGCCCTTCAAAGATTCGGTGTTTTACGATGGCCGCGAGGCAATGGCGGTGCGGGCCCTCAACATCGACCTGGCTCTTTTGACCAACAACGTCCCGGGCCAGGCCAACGGCTTGATCAACGGAGATACTTGGCTGCCTGCCGGCGTGCAAGAAGGCCGCGAGGGGGGTATTTTCTACGCCTTCCGGGAAGATGCGGTGCGAGAGGATGCCATTGCCCGCCCGCCTTTGACCAACTTCGCCGCCTATCAAACTGCCTGGCAAGCGGCAAACGCCCGCGGCACCCTTCCCTTCATCATGAATGCCGGTCAGCCTGGTCGCAACCAACCGGTCGGCGATCCGCCTGTTTCCGATCAAGGCCTCAGTCCCAAACCGGTGGACTACTACCCCGATCCGGATCGGCGGCCCTATGGCTTCCGGCTGCGCAATGGGGCAGTGCTGGCCCGCGGCGGGTTTAACCTCGATGAAGCCGTCTTTGGCCTCTCCTTTATTTCCGACAACCCCGTCTACATTCAAGGGGACTTTAACCTGCACCAGACGAGGCGAGGCGAGCGGCTGGAAGAGTTCAAGACTCTCCTCGACTTCGGATCAGACGGCCTTTACAGCAACTTCTACCGGCGACTCCGGAGGGATGAAGACCGGCGCTTTGCCCGGGCAGCGGAAGATCTCTGGCGGCCTACTGAGATCATAGGCGACTCGATCAATATCCTCTCCGCCGATTTCTGCGATGGCAGCATTGACGATGGCTTTGTCCAGGATGGCACCCTCAATGGCGGCGGCAGCAGCTTTGTAGCCAACCGCGACTACCAGGGCAACCCACAGCGGGCCTCGGCTCCTCGCCGCAACGACTACTACGGCTGCAGCGGGCCAAACCTCGGGGCCAACACCTCCTTCCTCAACCAGGCGCTGGTGATCCGGGGCAACAACTGGCCGGCTCCGGATCCGAATAACAATGGCGCTGGTGTCCTGCGCTTCGACAATACCGGCGGGGCCCAGAACCTGGGCGACAACACCAACCAGCCCGGCTGGCCGGATGTGTTTGCCCGCGACACCCTCTTTGCCCGCCGCGACAGCCCCAATCCTAACTCCAATGAAGCCGACTGGACAGTAGGTCGGGGCGTGCCGGCGGAGCGGCAGTTGCGGGCGCCAGATAGGGACTATGCCGACTTCGGCGTGCGCATCTCCGCCCTGGGCAACCCGGTGCTGGATACCTCCCGCTGGGTGATGGTGGCTCCCATCGGGCCCTGCCCGAACCCTGGCGGCGCTGGCCTGCTGGCCGAGTACTACAACGGCTGGATCACCAACCCGCGGGATCAGTACAACCGCAACACAGCGTTTGCCATCACTAACGATAAAGACCGTTTGCTCTTAACTGATCCTGAAAACCTGCGCTACCTGCGGGCGGTGCGCTGGCCGGATCCGGTGTTCCCGGCCCAGGGGGTGCCGGAGGCCATCGGTCAATACAACAACGGCTATACCAGCAGTGCGCCGAGCTGTCCCACGACCAACTTGGACAGCGCCAGCAACGACCAGCGCTGGGCCTGCGTGCGCAACGCTATCAGTAACGCTATCAGTAATGACGGTGGCACCGTCAATCCAAGCAGCTTTGCCCGCAGCGGCCCTGGTTTCCCCTCGTGGGGTGGCTTCCAGTACCAGTTCGGTAGCAGCACGTCCCGGGATTCAAGGTCTCCCTTCAAGCGGATGCTGTACAACAATTTCCCCACTTGCAATGGCTCTTTGTCTGACATCCTGCAGCCCCTTTGCCGCCTGTCGGTGCCGATTCTCGCGCCGCCAAATCTTTGGGATTGGGAGCGGGATTGGGAGCCTAAGCCACCTTTCATCCCGCCTGATCCTAGTCCGGATCACCGGGATCGCGGCGACTGGTTCTGGATGCCCAGTTGCGGAGAGCCAGACGGCAACAACGGCCTGCCGAACGCGCCCATCGATGCGGATGACATCGGCTATTCCTATGTGCCTGTCGGCAACCCTCGCATTGGATACAACTTCAATCCCCCCAACAATGGAACTACAAGGTTCGAATTCAAACCCAACCAGTTCAACTTCCTACGCTCCTGCTGGCGGCGCAGAAACGGTGGATCCGGCAGTGGCAACAACAACGGCAACGATTTCTTCGTCGTCCGCTGGGTAGGGGAGCTCTATCCCCGCTGGCCGGGCCTGCAGAGCTACCACATCCTCAATGGTGATGATGGCGTGCGGCTGATCATCCGGCGCAACCCCAACTACAACCCTCCCAACCCCGCGGAGCCACCCACCTTCATCAACCACGGCGTTTCGAACGGCACTCCCCTCAGCCTAGGGCCGAACGCGGCAGGTGCCGAAGCCTGGTCAGATGGCGGCGGCAAGCAGTTCACCCTGCGCCTGGAGCTGGACTGCGCGGATCCATCCCAGCCCTCGCCCTACTTGGTGGAGATCCAGACCTATGAAAATAGCGGCAACGCTAGTGTGCGCTTTGCTACCCGCGATGGCAGCGATCAGGAAAACTATGACCTGCGCTACCTGAAGCCGCTGCCGCCGGAGAACAAACCTTGCCTGCCGAGCGGAACTCCAGCGAATAATCAGGCTCTCTGCTCCAACCCGACGCCGACGCCCACGCCGACGCCAACCCCAACGCCGACGCGGACACCGACGCCAACCCCCACGCCGACGCGGACACCCACGCCGACGCCAACACCTCCTCCTATCGAAACCTTTGTGCCGGATGCTCCCGGCAAGAGCCCCTTGGGCGAGTGGATGGCGGCCAAGCCCAACACGGTGGAGCTGCGCCCGGTGGGCGAAGTTCAAGCCGAGCCGGAGCCGGAGACGATCAGCGTCCACGACGTGGCCCAGGCTGCCGATGAAGGCGTAACCATTGCCCTGGAGCCGCGGCTTTCGCCGGTGCTGGAGGTAAAAGCAGGGGTGCCCAAGCCGCCCAAGTGGCCCAACCCTGCCGAAGCCCTGCAGGCCGCCTTCAACTGGATCTTCGGCGAGCCGGCCCACGCCGCCCGCAACGGCCTGAGGAGCAACTTGCTGCTCCTCCAGATCGCCAACCCCAGCAAAGAGCCGGGCATCCGCCCTGCTGAAAGCGACGCTCCAGAGATTCCTGGCAACCCGGAGCAGGCTCCAGGCACCAAGGACTGGGCACGGTGGCTGCGGCGCCGGTTGCTCGACGAAAAACAGAAGCCAACCGTCCGCTGCGACTCTGAAGAGAACATCGGCCCCGATGGCGGCTTCTGGGTGCCGGGCGTGTTCCGCCCCAACTTCAACGACCGCTTCCGCTACGAGGCCTACACGGGCCGCAGCCGCCCCAGCACGTTGCGTACCAATGACGGCAAAGATCCCACATTCACAGATCTCAACAAGAATGGTGTCCTGGATCCAGGCGAGCCTACTAATGTAGTGGACCGGGATCCGCTGTTTGGGGTGAATTTGATTCCTGAAAACCCAGGGAACCCAATTCAACTGGAAATCCAACCCCAAATGGCGCTCAACCCCTACGCTCGGGTGAAAAATGCTACGGCGCAAGCTTACGCCACCACATCCACCTATCTGGACGGCTACTACATCGACCATAGGGGCAGCGAAGACATCCGCAACGGCCTGTGCTTCTACGTCAAGCCCAACGGCAACACCATCCAGGTACAGGTTGACCGGGATGGCGGCAACGGCAATAAACCCGAGTGGGTGGATGTAGAGCCCTTTACCCTGGATCTGAACAGGCCCACCACGGGCTTTGCTGGCGACAACCCGGTGCTGGGCGTGATCCTGGACGAGGTGACGCGGCGACCTATTCCCATTCCTCGCTTCCAAGAGCTGGCCTCAACTGATGTGAACCAGCGTCGCCGCAACGAAGACGGCAGCCAAAACTGGCAACTGCAGCCGGCCCGAGAGACGCGGGTCAACGCGGTGGCCGTTAGCGGGGTGCTCCCGTCGCGGCTGCATCAAACCGCCGGCGGCATGCACAACTTCCTACGCCTCAATGAGATGTGGAGAGGTACCAACCTCTTCTTCAGCGGCTCGATGATCCAGCTCAACTACAGCACCTATGCCACCGGCCCCTTCCTGCAGCACAGCTTCGAGCCGCCCAACCTGGTGCAGGATTCAACCTTTGTGCGCGGCTACGACTACTACTTCCCACCTCGTCGCCGCTTCGGCTACGACGTGGGCCTGCAGATTGCTCGCCGCCCTGGCGCTGTCTCCAGCCGCTTCCAATTCCCCTCCAACGCGCGCACAGAGTTCCTGCGGGAGCTGGATCCACAAGATCCGTATGTGCGGCGGCTGCGCTGCGCGCTCCAGAATCAGCCGGATGTGCCGTTGGATCCGTCTGCCCAGATTGGCGGCTGCAATGAGTTCAACTGATATTGACCCGTCCCGTCAGGGGTAGATTCAAGGTAGGGGCGAAATAGGGAGGGATCCATGGGCAAGGGTCGGCTTCGGTGGCAACTGGCAGCAGAGGGCTTTACCCTCATTGAGGTGTTGGCTTCGGTGGTAATCGTGGCCTTGGCCATGGCCGCCCTAGCCCCCACCCTCACGGTGATTGCCTACCGGCGGGCCATGAGCGAGCGGGTGGAGCTGGCCAACCGCCTGGCCCAGGAGGAGGTGGATCGCATCCGCACCCTGGTGGATATCGAGCTGTCGGCTGCTCCAAAGGCTTTTCAGGCTCCGGAGCAACAGGCTCGTCTGCCCAAAGTGGGAGAAGACCCGCTGGCCAACACCCCACCCCCTGACGAGATGCCCGCCGATGCAAATGACGGTAACTACACGCACAAAGACAACTATTCCCTTCGCCTGGCGCAAGTTCAAGTGCCGGGGCGGAATCCGGAAGAATACGTCATCCAAACCTTCCGCGATGAGGGAGCGCCCTGCATCGACCGCCGTGAAAACAGGGTCATTCAGGGAGTGCCCTGCAGCTTTCGCCTAGGCGTGCGGGTTTACCACCGCTTTTCTTTTGATCCAAACACGCGCCAAGCGCTGCCTGGATTGAGAACGGAGCCAGCCTCGGCCAACCAAAACTTGGCCAATGCCGATGTCTGGCTCTTTCCCCTGGCCACCTCCTTTGTAGAAATTAACCCCGCTGCCAACTTGGGAGATGTTTGCCGGCAGATAGCCCGGCACATTCGCAGAGATGAGGAGGATCGGGATCCCATCGAGAGGTGCCAGGCTTTCCCCCTGCCTGTCGATCCTGTTGAAAACCTGAGGTAGAGCCTGAGTTCCTGCCCGCAAACCTGTTGCAAGATGGGGGTGTTGCCCTATGTTGTTCAAGATCTTTCGCCGCCGAGCCAGCAGAGGGTTTACCCTCATCGAGCTGTTGGTCTCGCTGCTGATTGCCTCCATCTTTCTCCTGGCCACCGCCATGATCGTCATCGAGACGATGCGGCTGGATCGGGAAGAGACGGGCCGCACCCAGGTGCAGGCGGAGCTAACCCAGGCCATGGAATTTATCCAGCAGGATCTGGCAGAAGCTCTCTACATTTACAACGACACCGAACAGCCCAACGGCGACGGGATCCCAGATGTTATCCAGCGGCTTTACGAGCCAGGCTGGATCCGCCGCCCCGATGATGCTATCCCGGTTGTTGCCTTTTGGAAGCTGGAACCGATCCCGCGGGGATGCTACGAGGGCAACCCCACCTTGCAACAGGTTCGCGAAGGCCGTGCTACCTTACCTGCCCAACCACCTGCTGGGTTCCCGCTCACAAACGGCAAAAATGCGGATTGGGACACGCTGGTCAGCCGCCGCGGCATCTACACCCTGGTGGTGTACTACCTGCGCCGCAACTACAACAACGCCGGCAACCCAACAGGGGACACTCCCTGGGAAGGCAACGCGCGGATCGAGCGTTTTGAGTTACGCCCCCTCAACACTCAGGGTCAAAATGACTGCGCTGGGCGCAGCCCGTTCTTTGTTGAAGATCCCGATCCGTTCCGGGAAGGTTTCCTTGCGTGGCCTTCCGAGCAGGCCCGAGCACGCCAGATCCCCATTGCCAGCAGGGCGGATGGCCCCCGCCTGATAGCTCTGGTCTCCAACATCTTCAGCAGCCGGGAGGGGAGTCCGCAGGTTGCACCCGCTTGCCCGCAGGGCTATGCCTTTGGCGGTGGCAAACCCAACGGCGTCACCTTCTCAGGGTTGGCAGATAACCAGAACGACGTGGGCTTCTACGTCTGCGTGCGGCGCAGCCCCGGCGCCGACCGACCCCAGGATGTGATCATCAACATCGTGGCCACGGCCATGGAGCGGGCCAACCCCGGCCTCTTCCGCCGCTATATCCAGGATGCCACCAGCGTCGATATCTCAGAGGTGTCGCGCTACCTGCTGCCGCTGCAAACTCGGGTTCTTGCCCGCGGTGTTATCAACCGTCCACTCTCCTAGGGGGAATGTCCACCATGTTGGCCTTGGAGAAAAAAACCATTGGCCCGACGCGGCCGCTTCGATCCCAGGGCTTCACGCTGATAGAAGTCCTGGCGGTGGTGGTCATTATCGGCATTCTGGCCGGGCTGGCCGTCCCTTCCGGGATCAACATCTGGGCGCGCATCCAATTGGAGGACGCGCAAAACAAGGTGGAGCGAGCCCTGCGCACTGCCCGCACCAACGCCAGAGCCTCTCTTCAAGGCCGCGCTTGGGTGGTTGAAATCGATAACTCAGATCCAAGTGTCCCCACGCTGGTAATCCAAGACGAGGAAGGCCATTGCGATGAGCCGATCCCGTGCCAGCGGGTGCGCCTGAATAATTTTGTAACTGTAACTAGTACCTTTGCCAACGAAAGAGGGAGGGCTGTTTTCGACTCGGAAGGGCGGGCGCGTCAGCTGGGGCGCTTTGTGGTTAGCAGCACCTACTCCCAGGGGGAAAACCGCTGCGTGGTGGTGAGCACTTTGATCGGCACTCTCCGCAAGGACAACAGGCCAGAATGTGGCAACGTGGCCAACGAGGCAGAGGAAGGATAGTTGGGGTAGGATAGTCAGGCTGCCGATCCCAGCCCCTCTCCCAGCCCAAGCGCTCCGCGCCGCTCACGCGACCACCCCCGGCTTCTCTCCCAAGGGGAGAGGGGAGTTGTCTAGGTTCACAGGTTATGGTCTCCTCAACTCTTGAAGCTCCGGAAAAAGTCTTCCCCTGGCACGCTCGGCAGCCGGCTCTGCTGGTGCTGGCCGATGGCACGGCCTTTGCCGGCTGGTCGTTTGGAGCAGAGGGCACGGCGGTGGGTGAGGTGGTGTTCAACACAGGCATGACCGGCTACCAGGAGGTGATGACGGATCCAAGCTACCGGGGGCAGTTGATCACCTTCACCTACCCGGAATTGGGGAACACGGGGGTAAATGACCTGGATCAGGAATCGGCACGGCCCCAAGCCGCCGGGATCATCGCCCGCAACGTGTCGCGCCTGGCCAGCTCCTGGCGCGCTACGGGGACGCTGCCTGACTACCTCAAGCAGCACGGGATCCCGGCCATTGCCGGGGTGGATACGCGGGCCCTGACGCGGCGGCTGCGCTCGCAAGGGGTAATGAACGGGGCCCTCTCAACCGAGATCTTGGATCCGCAGGCGTTGCTGGAGCGGGTGCGCCAGGCCCCTGCCATGCAGGGGCTGAGCCTGGTGGCAGAGGTGACAACGCCCAAGCCCTACGAGTGGCTGGAGCCCACCCCCGCCGATTGGGACTATGGCCGCAGCCAAGGGATCCGGATCCCGGATCCCCCTTTGCGGGTGGTGGCGCTGGATTTTGGCATCAAGCGCAACATCTTGCGCCGCCTGGTTCGCTACGGCTGCCGCGTGATGGTGTTGCCGGCCCACGCCAGCCTGGAGGAGATCCTGAGGTACAACCCCGACGGGATCCTCCTCTCCAACGGGCCCGGGGATCCAGCGGCAGAGACAACGGCCATCCGCACCACCCAGGCGCTGCTGCAAAGCGGGAAACCCCTGTTTGGCATCTGTCTGGGCCACCAGATCCTCAGCCTAGCTCTGGGCGGATCCACCTACAAGCTGAAGTTCGGCCACCGCGGCCTCAACCACCCCTGTGGGCTGGAGCAGAAAGTGGAGATCACCAGCCAAAACCACGGCTTTGCGGTAGATGCCGCTTCGATCCCGGCGGAGGAAGTGGAAATTACTTACCTTAACTTCAATGACCGCACCGTGGCCGGGATCCGCCACCGCCACCTACCTTTGTTTTCCGTGCAGTATCACCCAGAGGCCAGCCCCGGCCCCCACGATGCCGACCATCTCTTCCAGGAGTTTGTGGAGCTGATGCTGCAGAAGAGAGGGCGGGAGTAGCTTAACCCTCACCCCCGGCCCCTCTCCCTGAGGGAAAGGGCAGCACGGGCCTCTTCCCGGTCGTCGAAGTGGATCTTCTCGGTGCCTAGGATCTGGTAGTCTTCGTGGCCTTTGCCGGCAATCACCACCGTATCGCCTGGCTGGGCCTCCAGGATGGCCAGGCGAATGGCTTGGCGGCGATCCACCTCCACCGCCCAGGGGGATCCAGGGATCCCGGCCAAAATGTCCTGCAGGATCTGCTGCGGATCCTCGGTGCGGGGGTTGTCGGAGGTCACCACCACCCGATCGGCCCAGGTGGCGGCAATGCGGCCCATCTGCGGGCGCTTGCCCCGGTCGCGATCCCCGCCACAGCCAAAGACGCAGATCAGCCGGCCTTGCACTTGCGGGCGCAGGGCCTTGAGCAGGTTTTCCAGCCCATCGGGGGTGTGGGCATAGTCCACGATTACCGTGATGTCCTGCCCCGGCAGGCTCACCCGCTCCATCCGCCCCGGCACACCGGGAAAACGGGGCAGGGCCGACTGGATAACCTCAACCGGGATCCCCAGGTGCAGCGCCACCCCTACTGCCGCCAGCAGGTTGGCCAGGTTGAAGGATCCCACCAGCGGCGCTGCCACAGCAAAGCTGCCCAAAGGAGTGTGCAGGGTTGCCTGCAGGCCATTGGGGTGAAGTTGAACGTCACTGGGCCAGAGGGCAGGGATCCCTTCCAAAGGCCGGAGGGAATAGGCCCAGGGCTCTAGGAGAGCTGGGAGGGCTTCGAGCAGCCGTCGTCCCCCCTCGTCGTCGGTGTTGACCACCGCCCGCCCCTGCAAGTACTCCGGCCGGAACAGAGTGGCCTTAGCCTGCCAGTAGTTTTCCATGCTGCCGTGGAAATCCAGGTGATCCTGGGTGAAGTTGGTCCAAACCGCAGCGGCAAAGCTACACCCCCAAGCCCGATCCTGAGCCAAGGCATGGGAGCTGACCTCCATCACCGCCACCTCCGCCCCAGCCCGCTGGGCTTCCCTGAGGCTGCGCTGCAGCTGCAGCGGAAAGAGAGTGGTGTGGGGAGCCCCTTCGCAGTGGCCGGGCCAGCGGTTGTAGAGGGTGCCCAGCAAGGCAGTGGGGCGACCGGCAGCCTGCAGCAGATGTTCGATGAGATGGGTGGTGGTGGTTTTGCCGTTGGTGCCAGTGACCCCTACCAAGGTAAGCTGGCGGGCCGGAAAACCATAGAAGGCTGCCGCCACCTGGGCCACAGCCCGGTTCAAGCCAGCGCGGGGCAACACCAAAATGGGCCGACTGCCCCATTCAGCCTCTCCGCTAACTTTCTTCCAGGCCTCCTGGGAAATGAGGGCCGCCACCGCTCCTCCGGTAAGCGCCTCCTGGACAAACTCGCCGCCATCGACGCGGGATCCCGACATGCCCAAGAAGAGATCCCCGGCCTGCACTTGGCGCGAGTCAGTGCACAGACCCCTGACCTGCACCCCCTCCAGGGATCCCTGAACCAACTGGGGCTGGATCCCGGCTTGGCCGAGCAATTGGCGCAGATCCATCCCGTTGCTTCCCATGCTTTTGCCACTCCCCACAGCTTTGCAGCTTAGGGTAGCCGCTGGGCCGGCTTTCTGGCCAGAGAAACCCTAGGCCAGGGCCTCTTCCAGCTTTTGCTTGGCCCAGAGGCGGGCGTAGAGGCCGTCGGGATCAGCCAGCAACTGGGCATGGGATCCCTGCTGCACAATGCGGCCCTTCTCCATCACCCAGATCTGATCCGCCTCCACCGCTGCCGTGAGGCGATGGGTAATAAAGATTACCGTTTTCTGGGCCGTGGCCTGGCGCAGGTGGCGGAGAATGGCCTGGGCCGTCTCATTGTCCACGCTGGAGAGGCAGTCATCCAAGATCAAAATTGGCGCATCCACCAGCAACGCCCGCGCCAGGGCCACCCGCTGTCGCTGGCCGCCGGAAAGGGTGATGCCCCGCTCCCCCACCAGCGTGTCATAGCCCTTGGGAAAGTGGAGGATCTCGGCGTGGATGTGGGCAACTTTGGCGGCCCATTCCACCTCCCAATCTTCCGCCTGGGGCTTGCCGTAGCGGATGTTGTCCCGGATGGTGGCGCTAAAGAGGAAGCTCTCCTGGGGCACGTAGGCAATGGCCCGGCGCAGGGATCCCAGTTGAATCTGGGTAATATCCTGCCCATCCAAAAACACTTGCCCCGGCTGGATCTCCAGCAGGCGGGGCAGGGCATTGGCCAGGGTGGACTTGCCCGCCCCAATTGGCCCCACCACCGCCACCAGTTGCCCCGGCTCAATGCAAAAGTGCAGATCCTGCAGCGCCGGCGTTGCGGATCCCCCATTGGCATAGGCAAAAGTCAGCCCCCTAGCCTCGATACGCCCCTGCACCTTTTCTAGAGGTAGCGGCAGAGCTTGAGGAGCATCGCGAATGGTGGGCTCTACCCGCAGCAAGGCGTCGATCCGCTCCAGGCTGACCTGGCCCCGCTGGTAGGCGGTGAGGGTAAAGCCCAGCAAAGCGGTGGGAAACACCAACCGTTCCACGTAGAGGGTGAGGGCGGAAAAATCCCCAATCGTCAGCCGCCCGGCGGCAATCTGCGGCCCCCCTACTGCCAGCAGTAGCAGCAGGCTTAGGCTAACCAAAGCCACCAGGGAGGGGAAAAGCAGGTTGCGGGTGAGGGCCAAGCGCAGATTGGCCTGCAACAGACGGTCGTTGCGGCGGCGAAACTCCCGCTGCTCGCGCTCTTCCTGGCTATACACCTTGATCAGGGTGATGCCGTTTATGTCCTCCTGGATGAGATTGCTGAGATCGCCCAGCTCCTGCTGCACCTGAAGCTGCTCCTGCTGCAGGCGATGGCTGCTTAACTTCACCAGTCCCAGCATCACCGGAAACACCGATAGGGCCAGGGCGCTCAGACGCGGCTCAATGCTCAACATGGCCGGCAGCGTAGTGCCGTAGGCAAAGATTGTGTTGGTCAAATTGAGCAGGGCAAAGCCCACTAGGCGACGGACATTTTCCACATCACTGGTGATGCGGGTGAGAATGTCCCCAATGGTCTGCTGAGCAAAGTAGGAAGGCTGCAGGGTGAGCAAATGCTCGAAGATGGCCTGCTTGAGGCGAAACTCCACCTGCCGTCCTGCCCCAAACATCCACACCCGCGAGGCAATGCGAATGCCCATCATCAGGGTGGAGACAGCTAGCACCACTAGGGCGTGGAGGACAATGCGGCTGGAGGCCAGCATGTCCAGGTTCTGGTTGAGATCATCAATGGCCAGCTTGACATACCAGGGCAGGAACACCCCTAGCCCGTTCACCACCAGTAGGGCTCCAATGCCCAACACTACTTGCCACCAGTGGGGGCGCAGATAGTGAAGCAACTGCTGCCAATGGGATCCGGTCACTCAAGGGCTCCTCCAGCTTCTTCCCACTCTAGCGCTGGGCCGGATCCCCCCGGTAGGGATTAGGCCAGAACCTGCGCTGGGGCCTGCTGCGCCAAGAGTTCCACCTGCTGTCGCGCCCAGGCGTCTACCTCCAGAATGTCCTCCAGGCTGGGATTGGCAATAACCTCGTGCCGCTCACACACCCGCTCCAGAAGGCGGGGGATATCCAAAAAGCGGATGCGCTCTTGCAGGAAGAGGGCCACGGCCGCCTCGTTGGCAGCATTCAAGGCAGCAGGCAACGTCCCTCCCGCCCGTCCAGCAGCATAGGCCAGCTGGAGGCAGGGGTACTTGCGGTGATCCGGTGCCTTAAAGGTAAGGGATCCCAGCTTAACCAAATCGAGAGGCTCCCAGGCGGTGGCTAGGCGCTCCGGCCAACTGAGGCCGTAGAGAATGGGCAGGTGCATATCCGGCCAGCCCAACTGGGCCAGAACCGAGGTATCGGCTAGCTCAATCAGGGAGTGAACGATGCTCTGGGGATGGATGAGGATTTCGATGTGGTCATAGTCCAAGCCAAACAGCCAGTGGGCTTCGATGACCTCCAAGCCTTTGTTCATCAGGGTGGCCGAGTCGATGGTGATCTTGCGCCCCATCACCCAGTTGGGGTGTTTGAGGGCATCCGCCAGAGTTGCCCGATCCAGTTGCTCGGCAGGCCAATCGCGAAAGGCCCCCCCTGAGGCTGTCAGCCAGATGCGGCGCAGGGATCCCGCTGGCACCCCCTGCAAACATTGAAAGATAGCCGAATGCTCTGAGTCCACCGGGATGAGCTTGACGCCGTGCTTTTGCACCAGGGGCAGCACCACCGGGCCGCCTGCCACCAGGGTTTCTTTGTTGGCCAGGGCAATGTCTTTGCCGGCGCGGATAGCGGCCAAGGTGGGCAAGAGGCCGGCACAGCCAACGATCCCGGTCACCACCCGCTGGGCCGCGGGGTGGGCTGCCACCTGGCACAGACCCTCCGTGCCCGCCACCAACTCCGGCAGGGGTCGCATCCCGGTCAGCAGCGACCGCAGTTCCGGCAGCAGCTCCTCCCGGCCAATGGCCACAATCTGGGGGCGAAACCGCCACACCTGTTCCGCCAGGAGAGTAACATTGCTGTAGCTACTCAAGCCAACAACTCGAAAGCGATCGGGATACTGGGCCACCAAGTCCAGAGTTTGGGTGCCAATCGAGCCGGTGGAGCCGAGCAAGGTGATAGCCTGCATGGGTAATCCCTTTGCACTGGAGTGTCTGGGTTGCCAAAAAATGGCGGCCTGCCGGCGCGGACTTCCCCTGGCACAGCGTGCCCTGGGCTCCACCTCACAAGGGCTAGGCCTGCCTCTCGCCCTTCATATTATCTTTGTCTGTGCCAGGCTGCTCTCTTGAGTTAAGCACCTCCGCGGGGATGCCGCAGTGGAGCTAGGGATCCTCCAAAGGCTAGCCTTTGGCAACTGAGAGCCCAGCCCCGAAGCAAGCAGGGCTGATATCCTCGAGCTAGTGAAGCTGGCTGGGGAACTCCCTCTCACCCACGCTGGAAAAGCTGACCATGTTTGGTTTCTCGGAGCTTTCTGTCCGTCTTAAGGCAAGCAGCGCTTGGCGGGCTCTCCTCGGGCTGGGGCTAGCTCTAAGCGTGAGCGCCTGTGGCGGCGGCAGTTCGGGCGGTTCTTTCTCCCCCCTCCTAGGACAAATTGAGGGATCCCACTTTGACGATCTCAACGGCAATGGCCTGCGGGATCCGGGAGAGCCGGGGCTGGCGGGCATGACTACCTTTTTGGACTTAAACGGCAATGGCCGCCTCGATGGGGGGGAGCCCAGCACCCTCAGCGATGCCAACGGCAACTTCCGCTTTTTCAACTTGCCCCCCGGCACCTACCGTGTCACCGCCCTTTTGCCCCCAGGGCGGGTGTTTACTGGGCCGCCCTCAGGGCTAGGTCGGATTGTTGGCGGCAGGCCGGCTCAACCGGGGGCTTTTCCCTGGATGGTAGCCCTGCTGAAGGCGGCGGAGCCAGATCCTTTTCAGGCGCAGTTTTGCGCTGGATCCCTGGTTGCTCCGGAGTGGGTGCTCACCGCCGCCCATTGCTTCTTCGACGATCAAGGTCAGCAGGTGGTGAACGCCCGCAACCTGGATCTGTTGGTGGGAACAACCCGTCTGCAGCTTGGCGCCGGCCAGCGCATTCGCGCTGCGCAAATCGTCATCCACCCCGGCTACAATCCCCAGGTGGGGCAACTGGGGGGGAACGACCTTGCCCTGGTGCGCCTCTCGCGGCCGGTGGCTCTGCCCACCCTGCCAGTGGTACTGCCCAACCAAACCAGCTTGACCGCCCCCGGCACGTTCGCCACCATTCTGGGGTGGGGGGCCACCTCCCCCCGTGACCTTGACCAGGAACCCAGCGGCTTTGCTTTGGATCTGCAACAGGCCGAAGTGCCCATTGTCGCCAACGAGGTGTGCAACGCGCCCCAGTCTTACAACGGCATCATTTTAGACACCATGCTCTGCGCCGGCTTTCCCCAAGGGGGTGTGGATACCTGTCAGGCCGACAGCGGGGGGCCTTTGCTCGTGCCCAGCGGCAGCGGCTTTGCCCTGGCCGGGATCACCAGCTTTGGCAAAGGCTGCGCCCAGCCCAATTTCTATGGGGTCTACACGCGCGTGTCCAGCTTTGCTGAGTTTGTGCAAGCGGTCATCGGCCCCACCAGCAGCGCCCCCAGCCCGACCCCAGCTCCAACACCCTCCCCTTCTCTGGCAGGGGGAGCGACAGCCTCCTTGACGGTGAACCTGCGAGAGGGCGAGGTGGTTTCCGGGGTCAACTTTGGCAGCCGCGCCCAATAGACGGGCCGGAAATGGTTTAGGATAGGGATCCAGGCATTAGAACTGTTCAGCTAATTGAGGGAGGGGATGAGTTCTCTATGACGCAAGTAACGATTGGCGAAAACGAAGGCATTGAATCGGCGCTGCGCCGCTTTAAGCGCCAAGTGGCCAAGGCGGGCATTTTGCGGGATCTGCGCAACCATCGCCACTTTGAAAGCAGCCTGGAAAAGCGCAAGCGGAAAGCAGTGGCCGCCCGTCGCAATCGCCGCAAAGCTGCCAATGGATAACCTGAGTTGAGCAAATCCCCCAGTCTGGCGAGAGGGAGTCTGCCATGGCCAAGGAAGGGCGCAGGGGGGAAAAGTGGGCAAAATGGCTGCGCAATGGGCTGGTTGCTGCCGTAGCTGTGCTTTTGGCAGCAGGTCTGTTTTTGGCCAACCAAGCTCAGCAGGGCAGGGCCAGCTTGGCCACTTTGGCAGCAGAGGCTGTGCCTTGGGAGGAGGCACTGGTCAACGGCAAGCCCTCTCTAGTGGAGTTTTACGCCGATTGGTGCACCACCTGTCGATCCATGGCGCCTCTTCTGGCCAACCTGAAAGCGGAATTTGCCCAGCAGGTTAACTTTGTCATGCTGAATGTGGACAACCCCAAGTGGCTGCCGGAGTTGAGCCGCTATCGGGTTAACGGGATCCCTCACTTTCTCTTTTTGGATAGCCAAGGAGAAGTGGTAGGATCGGCCATTGGAGAACAGCCAGCTTCTGTTTTGCGGGCCAACTTGCTGGCTCTGGTAGCCGGGGATCCCTTGCCGCTGACTCAGGCTGGGCCAGTGTCTGCCCTACAGTGAGGAAAGCCTCCCCCCCCCCCGCTCAGCTGGATCTGCTCGGCCTAGGACTCTAGCAAGTGGCAGTCCCTGGCGGGGGGCTCAATTCTTGCGAAGGCCAGATTTTGTTGCCTGGGGAGAGATTCCCTTGTCGAGGGATCCCGAGCTACCTGGAGCCCTGGGGGGATCTCAAGACAAGGGAATCCTTGCTTGCCCATTGGACCAACGGTTAGGCCATGGACTCCTAGGCTTTCCAGTTCCTGCCTGGAGCCATAGAAAACAAGGGGGCCGCCCTCCGGCAACTGCCCTGCCGTTTTCACCTTCAGATCCAGCTAGGAGATGCCCTGCGCTCCTAGGATCAGCAAGGGGGTGCCTTTGAGGCCAAGGCAATCCTCCTGGCGGGGCTGTGCCCAAATTGGCAGCCGGCGCTCCTCCTGCAAGGGATCCGGCTGAGGGGAGTTGGGATGGGCAGCGCTACCCCCCTGCCCAGCTGGCAACCTGGCCGGCTGCCAGCGGCCATCACCCCGAAGCTGCCTCAGGTGCTGGAGGCTATGGGCGACCCTGTGGCAGAAGAGGAAATTAATTTATGTTAAAACTTGGGAGTAGCTCTCCCTTGGGTGTGCAGTTTCTATGAGCAGCATTCAACTTCCCCGCTGGTTGGATTTAGCCCTGCCCTTCTTTCACCCTGTGCTGATGATTTTGGCCTCTGCCCTAGCCCTCTATACCCTCTATTTGGGTCTGCAGGTGCGAAGGCTACGCACTGCCTCAGCGGAAGAGCGCAAGGAGTTGATTAAGGGTAAGTTTGGCCAGCGGCATTTTCTCGCGGGATCTCTTTTTTTGCTGTTGATGGTGTTGGGGGCCCTAGGGGGTATGGGGGTGACCTACCTTAAAAACGGCAAGCTGTTTGTCGGGCCTCACCTGTTAGCAGGGTTAGGCATTGTAGCCTTGGTGGCCAGCTCTGCTGCTCTGGCGCCCTTGATGAAGGATGGGCAAAAGGTGTGGGCCCGCAATGTCCACTTGCTGCTCAACGGGGTCATCTTGGGGATCCTAGGGTGGCAGGCGGTAACCGGCTTTCAAATTCTGCAGCGCATCGTCAACCAAATGCTAACCACCCCGCAGGTGGCCTAAGCGCCCAAGCTACTCCGTAGGGGCAGCCTCTATGCCAAAATAAACCCTACCTCAATCCCGCAGAAACTAAGCCAGCGGTTCTGTCCATGCCTGCTAGCCCTCTTCCCAGCTGGGTCAAGCGTTCCATTGGCAAAGCCAGTGAGATCGCAGCGGTGCAGCAGATTATCAAGCAGCGGGGCCTGTACACCATCTGTGAGGAGGGACGCTGCCCCAATCGCGCCGAGTGCTACAGCCAAAGGACTGCCACCTTTCTCCTGATGGGTGGAGTCTGCACCCGTGCCTGTTCCTTTTGCCAAGTGACCAGGGGACGGCCCGCCCCCCTGGATCCCGAAGAGCCGGAGAAGGTGGCCGAGGCAGTTGAGCTGCTGGGGCTGCGCTACGTGGTGCTGACCTCAGTAGCTCGCGATGACCTGCCGGACCAGGGATCCGGCCGCTTCGTGGAGGTAATGGAGGCCATTCGGCGGCGCTGTCCCAACACCCAGATCGAGGTGCTCACTCCTGACTTTCGCGGCGACCGCGACTGCATTGCCCGCGTGGTGTCAGCTCGGCCAGCCTGCTACAACCACAACATCGAGACAGTGCGGCGGCTGTCCCAAGTGGTGCGGCGCAGTTCTGGCTACGACCTATCACTGCGGGTTTTGCAAACAGTAAAGGAGCTAGATCCCCATCTGCCTACCAAGTCCGGCCTTATGCTGGGGCACGGGGAGACCCGGGAGGAAGTGCTGGAGACGTTTCGGGATCTGCTGGCAGTGGGGTGCGACCGGCTTACCCTAGGGCAGTATTTGCAGCCTTCTTTGGCCCATCGTCCTGTGCAGCGCTACTGGACACCAGAGGAGTTTGCCGAGCTGGGGGAGATTGCCCGCCAGATGGGGTTTCGCCAGGTGCGCTCTGGGCCTCTGGTGCGTAGCTCCTACCATGCTGCCGAGATGGTGCAGGACTAGGCACTCCCTAGACCTTGGCAGGTAGCTCTTTGCTGCCAATGAGATCCCGTAGGACGGCCCCTAAGCCAAACGCTTCGCCAACCCAGCGGGTCAACAGGGGCGGCCCTAGGGAGCCCAGGCGGTATAGGCCCACTCCTGCTACCACTCCCGCCAGGAGGCTGTTGCCCCAGCCTCCCCCCAGCCAGCTACCCAGCCCTTCGGCCAACAGCAGCAGCAAGCCGTTGAAGAGCAGCGGTCTCCACAAGTCCCCTAGTGCCCTGCGGAGGGCTCGCCACGGCAGGCGCAGCCGCCTTCCCAAGCCCAACAGCCACAGCCCATCCAGCAGGGGCGCTAGCAGCAGGTCCAAGCCCAAGGGTGCCAAGCCCACAGCTACCCCCTTGCCAAGGGCGCAGGCCGTACTCCACTGCTCAAAGTAGCGGGCGTGATACTGCCACTGCTTTTGCCACAGCTGGGCCTGGAGGCGCTCCAGCCGCTTCAGCCCATTCAGGGCCAAAAGGGATTCTGCCTCCGTCTGCAAAATCTCCACAATTCGGCCTCGCAGAGCCTCAATCTGGGGTGCGGGTCGCTCCCACTCCAGGGTAATACGACCATCGGGCCAGTGGGTGCGGACTTTCTGGGGTTTTGGGCAAGCGGCCACCGTCAAGAGTGCCTGCGGCGACAGCCAGTCCAGGTGGCGGCTGATCTGTTCGCAAATGGCCTGCAGCTCTGCCTCCGAATAGAGATCACACTTGTTCAACACCAGCAGGAGGGGCTTGTGCAGGGTGCGCAGCTCCAGTAGGGCCTGGTACTCTAGCTGGGTGAGATCGGTGGCAATCACAAACAGAATGAGATCCGCTGCCCGGGCCACCTCCCAGGCCAACTGCTCGCGCGCCTCGCCATTGATCTCGTTTAAGCCGGGGGTGTCGATGAGCCGCACCTGCCAAGGGATCCCTGGCCCTGGCTGCCATAGCAGAGACTGCGGCTTTTGCGTTACGCCATTGAGGGGCCCCACTTCCAGCCGAGCCTCGCCAGCTAGGGCATTCAAAACAGCTGACTTGCCGCGGTTGACCAGCCCAAAGGCGGCAATGGAAAATAGCCGCGCCGTCAATTGCTTGCGCAAAGCGGACAAAGCCTTAAGCTCCGGCTGCAGGTCTGGACGGCTGGCCAGAGCTTGCCAGTGATCCCAGCAGCGCTGAAGAACTGTTTCAGCTTGGGCTAGGGGAGTGGTCATTGACAAGAAAAAAGGGATTAACCCTCACTCTACAAGGAAATTGGCCACTACAGCCCAGCTTCCCTCCCCCAACGGGGGGAACTCAGCTGGGATCCGCCAAGGGGAGAATGGGGCATGATAGGCGTAGGTCGACGCTCCTCAAGTAGTATGCTCCGCCGCCTTCCCAAATCTCTCCGCTGGGGATCCCATCGCTCCAAGCAAGAACGCCAGATCGTCCGCCTCCTCTTGGCCTTTGCCGGGGCTCTGTTGGCTGTGGACATTCTGCTCTTGAGTGCTCTGCACTAGGGATTTCCGGCTGAGATTGCCCTGTTCCTTGGAAAAGAAGGCTATCATAGAAAGTCGAGGGGTTAAACTCCCTTGAGAGCTTTGCAACTCCTACGAGGCAAGTCGGATGGATTGGGTAGAGAAAGTCCTGGAAAAGATCCGCGAATGGGTGGAACGTGTCATTGATGCCTTGCTGGGAAGTCCTCAGCCTCAACCTGCACCCATTCCGGTAGAAGATGGATCCCCTCGTCGTCGTTAATCCGACTGCCCTGGCCACCAGTGGCGAACCCTTGAGCCTCTTGGTGTTGCACGGTCCTAACCTCAACCTGCTAGGAGAACGAGAGGTGGGCATTTATGGCTCAGTTTCCCTAGAGCAGGTTGATCAGGCTCTGCAGCGGCAAGCAGAGCTGCTGGGGGTAAAGCTGGAGATCCTGCAGTCCAATCATGAGGGAGTGCTCATCGACGCCATTCACCGCGCCCGCCAGCAGCACGCTGGCATTCTGATCAACCCCGGCGCCTACACCCACACCAGTATTGCTCTGCGGGATGCCATTGCTGCCGTGGGATTGCCCACTGTAGAGGTTCACCTCAGCAACATCTACCGCCGCGAGCCCTTCCGCCAGCACTCCTACATTGCTGCTGTAGCCATTGGGCAAATCAGTGGGTTTGGGGCCCATAGCTACTTGCTGGGTCTGCAAGCTCTCGTCCAACACCTGCGGCGGCCAGTAGCCTAGCCAAGGTGCTCTGAGAACTTGCCGCAGGCGAACCTTCCTTTGGCTATCCTACCCTGACTTTAGCTGGCGGGAGGGTCAACCCATGCTGACGTTACAAAGGGTGGCTGAGCTGCTGCAAACTCCTCTGCAGGGGGATCCCCAGCTGTTGAGCTGGCCGGTTCAGACCCTCTGTACCGACAGCCGCCAGCTGCAGCCGGGAGCAATCTTTGTGGCTCTGCGGGGAGAACGCTTTGACGGGCACGATTTCATTCCCCAAGCCCTCAGCAAAGGGGCCGTCGCCGTCATCAGCCAGCAGCCGGTGGCTGCACCCCATTTTCGGGTTGCCGATACCCTGGCTGCCTACCAGCGCCTAGCCAGAGCCTGGCGGGAGCAGTTTGCCATTCCTGTGGTGGCCATTACTGGCTCAGTAGGCAAAACCACGACCAAGGAAATGCTGGCGGCTGCCCTCTCCCGCTACGGCAGCGTTCTCAAGAGCGAAGCCAACCACAACAACGACATTGGGGTGGCGCAGACGCTGCTGCAGATGCGACCTGAGCACCAGTTTGCAGTGCTGGAAATGGCCATGCGCGGTCCTGGCGAAATTTCCCGCCTGGCCCAGATGGCTCAGCCCACCCACGCCCTGATTACCCATATTGGCACTGCCCACATTGGTCGACTGGGATCCCGCGAGGCCATTGCCGCTGCCAAGTGTGAGCTCCTGCAGGAGCTAGGCCAGGGGGGAGTGGCTCTGCTTAACGGTGAGGATCCCTTGCTGCTAGCCACTGCCGCCAGGGTGTGGTCGGGACCAACCCTCACCTACGGCCTCGACCAAGGTAACCTGCGAGGGCAGTGGAATCCGCAAGCGCAAACGGTAACCGTGGAGGGCTTGACCTTGCCGGTGCCCCTGCCAGGCAGACACCACGCCCTCAACTGGATGGGGGTGCTGGCGGCTGTGCGCAGCTTGGGGTTGGATTGGGACCGCCTGCGAGAGCCTATCCTCTTGCCCCCACCTCTGGAGGGGCGTAACCGCCATCTTAAGCTGGCAGGAGATGTGGAGATTTGGGATGAGACCTACAATGCCTCGCCAGAGGCGATGATTGCGGCTCTCCAGCTTCTGGCCCAAACCCCGGGGAAACGGCGCTGGGCCGTCCTCGGCCCCATGCGGGAGTTGGGGGAGCATGCCCCTCAGCTTTATGCAGAGGTGGGGCGCGCAGCTGCTCCTTTGGGGTTGGAGCGGCTGTTGCTTTTGGATCCTGACGGGGAAATGCAGCCGCTAATTGAGCAAGGGCCGGCGGCTGAGATAGAGCGCTGTGAGGACGAATCGACCCTCCTAGAAATTTTGCTGCAGCAGGTGCAGGGGGGGGATCGGCTGTTATTTAAAGCAGCGCGAGCCATCCAGTTGGAGCGGGTGCTGCAGCGCTTTTTGCAGGCCTGGCAGGCCTAGGCTAAGCTAAGAGTTGGCCGCTAGCTCGGCCCTCCTCTCCCTAGAGGGGAGGCGTTTCGACTTTGTCTATCCTTCCTCAGTTTCCCTTTTCCTAGACAGGAAGAAGTATGTACTACCACAACCCTTCTCTGCGGGAGGAGCCGCGGGATCAACCGCCGGTAGTCTTGCCTTCCAGTGGCAGCCTCTCCATCCTGGACTGGCTACGCCAAGAAGGTCGCTTGCTGGAGCAGCCGATGGAAGTTCCTGAGATAACCCTGGACGAGGATCTCGAGGAGATTGACGACCTGATTGGGGATAACTTCGTGGAAGACTTCGAGATGGAGGAAGAGGAGTAGGTCAGAAGGGCCTAGGAGGGGGCCGAACCCTCCTAGTGAGGATCTAGACAGGGGCGCTAGAGTAGAGAAAGAAGGGGCGTTGGCCGAGCGGTTTAGGCAGCAAACTCATAATTTGCCTTACACAGGTTCGACTCCTGTACGCCCCAGAGGCAAAGCTCTTTACCCAAAGGTGCCGCAAAGCTCCGGGCGGCGGTAGGGAAACCCGCCTGCTGTAGAGTGGCCGCTAGCGATAGCCTGGGGTGGAGTAGTTGAGGGCAAAGTGAAGGCGGGATCCCCCATCCCTCCAGCGTGGCCTCCAGTGCTCAGGCAAGGTAGCAGGGGCTCCCCACTGCGATTGCAGCTGGCTGAGGAATTCTTCCTGCCAGGTACGTAGGTTGGCCAAAGGGGCGCCGCTGTTCATTAGGGCAAACCAAATGTCCCCCTTCTCGGTTGGCAATACCCCCGCCAAGGTGCTAATGCTGCTCAGGGTGCCAGATTTGGCAATCATCATCCTTGGCAACAGCCGTCGTTCCAACACCCCCCCATCTTGGCCGACGACAGCAAAGGCATCTGCTAGAGAGAGCCCCTGCTTTTCCAGAAGCAATTGAATTGCCTGCAACAAAGCTACATTGGCCCGCGGAGAAATGCGGTTTTTCACCCCCAACCCCGAGCCGTTGACTAGCTGTAGCTCTGCGGGCGGGATCCCTGCTGCCCTGCGGGCAATTTGGGCTACCCGCTCTGCTCCTCCCACCGCAGCTGCCAACATCTCCGCCATGGAGTTGTTGCTGTAGAGATTCATTAGCTTGAGCAGGCGAATGAGGGGGGGCGACTCGTGCCTAAGCAAAACTTGGGCGGTAGCTGGGATCTGCTGGGCAAGCCGCACCGAGCCCAAGATCTCCACTTGCGGCCTGGGGGTGCCAGGGGGCAAGGTCTGAAATTGGACCTGGGCTTCTGGCGGCCAGCGCCGCGCATCCAGCCCCTGCTGCAGCAGAGCTCCCGAGCGGGCTACATCCTGGGAAAAGTTCATGTAAAAGCGACCTACCACCACCAGATCCCCGCGCACTTGGCGGATCCCCCGACCATTGAGAGCGTTGCCAACCAAGAAGGCCTCTTCCCACACGAAGAAGGGATCCTCTCCCCCCAGCACCCAGAGATCCCCCTGCAAGACTCCCTCAGCGGTTAGTGAACCCGTGGTTAACCAGGTGGTAACAAAGCGGTGCTGGGGGCCAAACTGCTGCAGAGCAGCCAGCGTAGTGGCCACCTTGGTCAGGGAAGCCGCCGGCAGGGGGGTGGATCCCTGGTGCTGCCCCAACACCTGGTCGCCCACCTGCAGCCAAACCCCCTGGGCCTTGGCAGAGAAGCCGCGATCGGTCAACTGAGCCAGGTAGGCCTCCACCTGAGGTTGCAGGGATCCCTGCGCCGTTGCCTGGGAAAAAGGAGCTGCGCCCAGTAGCAGGAGCGCTGCCGAGAGCATAGCCCCCCAGATCGCCACCAGCCCCTTAATCAGCCAAACCCGTCGCCGTCGTTGGCGATAGGGGTGCGCCGCCCTGCTCACCGCAAGTGCCCTCTAAAAACACCAGCCCGCCACTACAGCGGATCCCTCAGCTCGGCAACTCCCAGCCGTTCTCTTCCACAGGCTCCACGTCGATGGTGCCGGGGGGCGTTTGCCGGTAAAAGTGTCCATCGGCAACAAACAGGGGCTCGCCACAACTGGGACAAAAGAAGCAGCTGCCTTCAAGGGCTTGCGCCTCTGAGCCACAGACTGGGCAGCGATCCGTTGCCATCCAGCGGCGGGCCCACCAGCGAAAGGCCATCAGCACCAGCACCGGCAGAGAGAGCAAAAACAAAAGCAGGGCTACTAGGCCAACCACCAGCCAGCCTAGGCCAAGGCCGGTTAGCAAAGCTGCCGCAGCTAGGGATCCCAGCCAAAAACCCCAGCCCGTTAGAGAAATGGAATAGGTTTTGGGCTGCTCAAAGCGCATCTTTTTCTGCCTTCCCCCAAACCAACTACGCGGGCCTTTTCCTGAGCATGGTAGCCCAAACTTGCCGGCAGCAAGAGCAGGCTAGCTCCTCCCCGCTGGATAGGGCTCTCCCCTTGCGGGCTGAAGGAGGCGCCGTGGCTGCTCCTTAAGGGATCCCTTGGCTAGCTAAAAAGCGCTGGCAGGGCTCTCAGGAAAGCTATTATCAATTACAGAACTTATTGAGGGGCACGGCAACGTTGCCTAAAGTGGAGGGGCAGGATTATGGTCTATACGGAGGAAGCTTTCAAGGCAGAGCTGAACGCTAGGGGTTGGCGAGCCACTCGGCAACGGGAGATCATTCTACAAACCTTTCAAAGCCTCCCGGAGGGAACTCACCTAAGTGCTGAGGAGCTGCACAAGAAGTTGCAGGAAGAAGGCCATAAAATTAGCCTTTCCACTATCTACCGCACCGTCAAGCTAATGACGCGCATGGGCATTTTGCGGGAGCTGGAGCTGACGGAAGGCCACAAACATTACGAGATCAACCAGCCGGCCCCCCACCACCATCACCATTTGGTTTGCATTAAAACCAACAAAGTCATCGAGTTTAAAAACAATGCTATCCTCAACATTAGCCAGAAGGTGGCGGAAAAATACGGCTTTAAGCTGCTCGATTGTCAGCTCACCATCATCGGCATTAGCCCCGAGGGGCAGCGCTCGATTGTGTAGCCCAGCTCCCCTTTGCCTGGGCTGCCCTCCCCCCCAGAGGAGCAGCAAGAGATCTTTGAGAACAGCTGCTGTCAAGTTGCCAAGCCACTGGAGGGAACTCACCTAAGGAATAGCTATGAACGAGCAGGAAGTGGCACAGTGGCTGGAGGGGGCTCTAGCTGATTTGTGCCTGCGAGTCCAAGTCAAGGCCCAGCCCCTCCAAGACAGCCCTGGGGACTACGCCTTGGCATCCTGCTCAATCGCCCTGCCGATTCCACTCCCAACTATGAGCAGCTGAGCGCTTGGTTCCAGAAGGCCATAGCTAGCCGCTACCCCCAAGTCAAGCGCTTGGCCCTTTACAGCCGCCCGATTGGCCAGCGACAGGCGGACTGGCAGACGCAGGTAAGCCTGGTGCCGGAGCTCAAAAGCGCTTGGGAGCTGGATCTGTCCAAGACCGCCAGTTGCTCACCGCCGACCTGCCTCAACCTTCGAGCGTGGTGCGCCAGGCGGTCTTGGGTTTTCATAGCCTCACGGCTGGGCAAAAAGAGGAAGTTCTGCCCTTGCTGCCCACCTTGTTCCGCAACCCCAGCGCCGTCTCCACGGTAACGTTGTCGGTGGAAGCGGCCCTGTGGCTGGAACCTCTGAAAAGTCTCAACCCCTATGAGCTGCGGCTCCTGAGCATTTGGCTAAGCCGCTATTGCTTCGATCCCAGCCGCACCTTAGCAGAGTTGGATCCCGCCACCTCGGGTCTCAAAACCGGTCAGACCCGACGCCGGTATCGCGCTCCTTAGACAGGAGTCTCGCTGGTTTTGGCCAGCTTTGCCGGCAACCTCACTCTGGCCGCCGGCGTGACCCTGAGCCTGTTGTTCGGCCTGGTGTTTGTGCTTCTCCTGGCCGTTTTCGGCACCCTGGAAGGGGGGTTTTCCTTCGGCTCTTTCCTTGCCGCCGTTCTACTCACCCTGACCTTCAATGCCCTGATTTTCTTTTTGTCCCCCTGGTTGATGGACTGGATCCAGCACAGCCTCTACGGCACCCAGTGGGTGAGCCTGGCGGAAATCGGGCGTCGCAGCCCCGAAAGCGCGGAGGTGATCGAACGGGTCTGCCGCCAGTACAAGCTGAAGCAGCCGAAGCTGGGTCTAATCCGCGATCAAAACCCCACTGCCTTCAGCTATGGCAGCCTGCCCAATAACGCCCGCATTGTTGTCAGCGAGGGCTTGTTCACCTACTTGGAAGATGAAGAGGTGGCTACCGTTTACGCCCACGAGCTGGGGCATATCATCCACTGGGATTTCGCGGTCATGACCCTGGCTGCCACGCTGGTGCAGCTCCTCTACCTCCTCTACGTCTATGTGCGCGACACACGCCGGGATCGCAGAGGCGGCAAAAACATAGGTTTCTTGGCTCTGGTCGCCTACTTTTTCTACGTGGCCGGCTCCTACTTGGTGCTGTATCTGTCGCGGGTGCGGGAGTACTTTGCCGACCACTTTGCCGCCGCAACCACCGGCAACCCCAATGCCCTGGCGCGGGCGCTGGTGAAAATTGCCTTCGGCATCGTGCAAGAAGGGGAACGGGAACAGGATGAGGAAGCCCGACAGCGCAGTGCTCGCCTGCTGGAAGGGACGCGGGCCTTAGGGATCTACGATGCCAAGGCGGCGGTGATAGCCGGGACAGCCTACCGGCTTGCTTCGGATCCCAGCCAAGTGGGCAGGGTGTTTCTGTGGGATCTGTTTAACCCTTGGGCCTGCTGGATGGAGCTGAACTCCACCCATCCCCTTACCGGCAAGCGGGTGCGGGCGCTGGCTACCTATGCCGAACAACTGGATCTGCCGGTGGAGTTCGACATGGCCAGCGTGGTGGCCCAGGGCAAGCAGCTCAACCGCCAGCAGCTCTACGGCAGTTTTCTCAGGGATCTGCTGCTGTTGAATGCCGAGTGGCTGGGGGCAGTCTTGGGGATGGTGCTCGGGATCCCAGCTCTGCAGGCAGGGTCTTACGGCATGCTTGCCGGCCTGGCACTGGCGGGAGCCAGCCTGGGCCTGCTGCTGAAGATGACGGTGATGTACCCCAGCTTGGAAAACCCGCCGGCGTTGACGGTGCTGAAGGCGATGAGCAACCCCTACGCCAGCCCCTTGCGCGGCTTGCCGATGCAGTTGCAGGGGCGGGTGATTGGGCGAGGGGATCCGGGCTACCGCTTTGGCGCCGATCTCAAGCTCCAGGATGAGACGGGGATGATTTTCCTGCGCTATGTTTCTCGGCTGGGGCCGCTGGGCAATTTCCTATTTGGAGCCAAGCAGGCCGCAGGCCTAATTGGCAAGGAGGGAACGGTTGTCGGATGGTTCCGGCGGGGGGCAGTTCCCTACCTAGATCTGGCCCGCTTCCAGAGCCGCTCTGGGAAGGTAGTGACCAGCCATCCAGCCTTTGGACAGGCACTGCAGGTGGCGCTGGGCTTG
Organism: Synechococcus sp. OH30; assembly: GCF_047462175.1. Lineage (NCBI taxonomy): Bacteria > Bacillati > Cyanobacteriota > Cyanophyceae > Synechococcales > Synechococcaceae > Synechococcus > Synechococcus sp. OH30. The sequence continues at coordinate 79,465 of NZ_JANSIP010000004.1, forward strand.
ATGGCTGCCCTGCTGGTGATCACCCTTTCCCCTTTCTAGGGAGCTTGGCCGGCACAGGAGGGGGTCGGTGGCTCCCCAGTAGCACGGGCGTAGTCGTCGCTAAAGCGGACGATGTCGTCTTCGCCCAGGTACTGGCCGTTTTGCACCTCGATGATCACCAGGGGGATGACGCCGGGATTTTCCAGGCGGTGCTTGGTGCAGGGGGGCACGTAGGTGGACTGGTTGGTGGTGATCAGCCGCTCTTCATCGCCGCAGGTAACCTTGGCAGTGCCGGCAACCACAATCCAGTGTTCGCTGCGGTGGTAGTGCATCTGCAGGCTAAGGCGACGCTTAGGCAGCACCACAATCCGCTTGATCTTGTAGCCGGGGCCCTCCTCCAGGACGGTAAAGCTACCCCAGGGGCGGGTTTCGGTATTGCTCTCCATGAGCTTGTTGAAAACTTCGGCCGAGAAGGTGGCCGGCAGTTTTTCCACTGAGGGCAGGGGAGAATTGTGGGCTTCTAGCATAGGCTGCTCTCCTTGGGGCCCTGCCTTCAGCTTATCCTACGGAGCAAGGAAGTAGCCTAACCCCGTTGAAATCCTATGGGATCATGGAGAAGTGATCTTGGAAAAGGCCCTTCTCCTCCATGCATTCCTACCCAGTTCACATCCACGACCGCCAGAAAGACGCTCACTATCTCATCCAGGTACCGGCTGACCAATACATCCTAGAGGCTGCCGAAGCCCAAGGGATCCAACTGCCCTTTGCCTGTCGCAACGGCGCCTGCACCACCTGTGCGGTGCGGATCCGGCAGGGATCCCTCTACCAGCCGGAGGCGATGGGGATCTCGCGGGAGCTGAAGGAGCAGGGCTACGGGCTGCTGTGCGTGGGCTATGCCCGCTCGGAGCTGTGGGTGGAAACCCAGGATGAAGATGAGGTGTACGAGCTGCAGTTTGGCCGCTACTTTGGTCAGGGGCGGGTACGACCAGGGATCCCCCTTGACGACAAGGAATGATGGCTAGGCCAATCTTGTCTTGCTGCCCCTGGCAGGGGGAGGCCTCAAAAGGGTTGCCGCCTTCCTGGCCACCTCAGCCGCAAAGCTGGCTGTTGGGAGCAGCAGCCCTGATCCCAGTCAACCTGGCTCCCAGTCTCTTGCTGGCGGTGGTGGGGACGGTGCAGAGCTATGGCCGCTCCTGGCAGCAGATCCGGCGGGATCCCCTGCTGCCCTTGGCCGGCCTGCTGAGCCTGGCGGCGGTGGCAACGGCGCTGCTGGCAGAAGACTGGCGGCTGAGCTTGCTGGGGATGTTTAACTACTGGCCTTTTCTGCTGATGCTGCCAGCCTTAGCTGGGGCACTGAGGGATCCCCTCAACCGCCAGCGCCTGGCACAGGTGTTGGTGCTAGGCAGTGGGCTGATGCTGCTGTTGGGCTGGGGAGAGGTCCTGTGGGGGTGGCGGGGGCATCTCTTCTTGGGGCCGCTCTGGATTACGGGAGTGGCTGGCGGGGAGCGACCGGCGGCGGCCTTCACCTCCCCCAATATTCTGGCCATTTACCTGGTGATCCACCTGTGCTTGGCGGCGGGGCTGTGGGGGGTAGCCTCATCCCCCCTTACCAGAGCAGCGCTGGCGGCAATGCTGGGGCTAGGATTCCTGCTGTTACTGCTGACAGCCTCCCGCAACGGCTGGGGGGCAGGGGGGCTGGCACTGCTGGTGGGATTGGCGCTGCGGCGCTGCTGGGGGAGGATGGCTCTCCTGGCCGGCCTGGGGCTAGCCAGCTTGGCGGCGGCTTTGGATTGGCCCGGCTGGCGGGCGGTTGTCCCTTCCCTAATCTGGAGCCGGCTGGCAGACACCTTCGACCCCCAGGCCCCCCATTTCAGCTCTACGACCAACCGCCTGGATGCCTGGCGCTTTGCCCTGCAGATGGTGCGGGAGCGTCCCCTAACGGGCTGGGGCTGGCAGAGCTTCCCTGCCCTCTACAACGCCCAGGATCCGCCGGAGCTGCTGGGCCACTGCCACAATTTGTACTTGCACCTAGCTGCAGAAGGCGGGATCCCTCTGCTAGTGGGCTATTTGGCCCTGTGGGGCTGGATCTGGGTGCGGGGCTGGCAAGCCTGGCGCTGCTCCCAGGACGGGGTTCTCTTGGGAGTTTTGCTGGCCTTGACGGCATTTTTTGCTTCGGGGCTTTTGGACGTGGTGATCCTGGATGGCCGCATTCACCTGTTGATAACCTTGCTCTTGGGCGCAGCTTGGGGAGCCAGCCTCGAGCCCCTCTGCAGCGAGGCAAATAGGGTTCCGGCGGCTCCCTCCCCAGGCGAGGCCTCCTAGCCAATGCCACAATAGAGTTTTCGGTTGCCGGATTTTCTTGCGTATCGAGTTTAGCCTTGGATTCGTTGGATTGACTCCAGTCCCCGCTCATTGGTATTTGGAGTGCCCCACCTTCTTCCATGGAGCAGCCAATCCCTTCCCTGGCACCTGATCCCATCAAGCCAGGGGATCTCCTATCCCTAGAGATCACCGACCTAACCCCCGAGGGCGATGGCATTGCCCATACGTTTGGCCACGGGCGGGGTCGGGTAGTGTTTGTAGCCGAAGGTGTGCCGGGGGATCGGGTGGTGGCCCAGGTCATTGAGATTAAGCGCAACTACCTGGTCGGGCGAATTCGTTCCCTCCTTGCTCCCTCGCCGCAGCGGGTGCGACCCGCTTGCATTGTGGCCGACAAGTGTGGTGGCTGTCAGTGGCAGCACGTCAGCTACGAGCAGCAGCTAGCCACCAAGCAGCAAATTCTCCGGGATGCCCTGGAGCGCATTGGCGGCCTTTCCCTGCCCGAGCCCGTCCCGATTTTGGGATCCCCGCAGCCGCTGCGCTACCGCAACAAGGTCACCTACCCCATCGCCAAAGCAGAGGGCCAGCCGTTGCGCATGGGCTACTACCGACCGGGCAGCCACCGCCTGGTGAACCTCAACCAATGCCCTGTGCAGGACGAGCGGCTGGATGTGTTCCTAAGGGAAATAAAGCAGGATCTGCAGGAAACTGGCTGGAGCGTGTATGACGAAAGCCGCCACCAGGGCCACCTGCGCCATCTGGGCTTGCGCATTGGCCGCCGCACCCGTGAGGTGCTCCTCACCTTGGTCAGTTGCAGCCGCGACCTGCCCCATCTGGAAAGGTGGGCCCAGCGCTGGATGCAGCGCTACCCTGACCTGGTGGGGGTCTGTCTTAACCTCAACCCGGCCCGCACCAACGTCATCTTTGGCCCGCAAACGGAGGTCATTGCCGGGCGGGGATCCCTGCGGGAAGAATTGGCCGGTCTTTCCTTTTGGATTGACAGCACCTCCTTCTTTCAAGTCAACACGGAGCAGGCGGAGGCCTTTTTTACCTGGATAGTGGATCAGCTCCAGCTGCGTGGCGAGGAGATCGTCCTAGACGCCTACTGCGGCATCGGCACCCTAACCCTGCTCTTGGCCCGGCGGGCCAAACGGGCGATAGGGGTGGAAGTCCTGCCGGCGGCGGTGGCCCAGGCCCGCTACAATGCCCAGTTCAACGGCATCGCCTCGGCCCAATTTTTCCAGGGCACAGTAGAAGCGGTTTTGCCGACTCTGCCTCCTGCCGATATCGTGGTGTTGGACCCGCCGCGGCGCGGCTGTGACCGGCAAGTGCTTGAGATCCTGAAGCAGCGACAACCCCAGCGCATCGTCTACATTAGCTGTCACCCTGCCACCTTGGCGCGCGACCTGCAAATCCTGATGGCCGAGGGATCCTACCGCCTAACCCAATGGCGAGCCGCTGACTTCTTTCCCCAGACGGGCCATGTTGAGGGAGTGGTCTTTTTGGAGCGGGTCTGAGGGCAACTCCAGGGGAGGGGGGTGAGGGAGCAGCAGCCACCGGCAACCAATGCTAACGTCAGAATAGTTAAAGTTTCGCAACGGATCCCCTTGCCGTTACCCTAGCCTCTCATGCTCAGAGCTGGCATTGTTGGCCTGCCCAATGTGGGCAAATCGACTCTCTTTAACGCCCTCTGCGAAAATGCCAAGGCCGAGGCGGCCAACTTTCCTTTTTGCACCATCGAGCCCAACATAGGGCGGGTGGCGGTGCCGGATGAGCGCCTAGAGGTGCTGGCCAAGATCAGCGGCTCGGCGGCAATCGTCCCCGCCCAGATTGAGTTTGTTGACATTGCTGGGCTCGTAGCTGGCGCCAGCAAAGGCGAGGGGCTGGGCAACCAATTTCTCTCCCACATCCGCCAGGTGGACGCCATCGTGCATGTGGTGCGCTGCTTTCAGGACGAGAACATTGTCCACGTGGCCGGCTCCGTGGATCCCCTGCGAGATATAGGCGTGATTAACCTGGAGCTGGCCCTGGCGGATCTGGCGCAGATCGAGCGGCGTTTGGAGCGGGTGCGCAAGCAGGCCAAGTCCGACAAAACGGCTCAAGTGGAGCTGCAGGCCCTGGAAAAGCTACAGGCTGCTCTGGACGAGGGCAAGCCAGCTCGCCTGGTGCCCCTTAGTCCAGAGGAGGAGGCCGCCATCAAGGGGCTGGGGCTACTCACGCGCAAGAAGGTAATCTACGCCGCCAACGTAGCGGAAACGGAGCTGGCCACTGGCAACGCGTGGGTAGAGCAGGTGCGGCAAGTGGCCCAGGCGGAAGGGGCGCGTGTGGTGGTGGTCTCAGCCCAGGTGGAGGCGGAATTGGTGGAGCTGACGCCCGCAGAGCGACAGGCTTATCTAGACTCGCTGGGAGTGAAAGAAGGGGGGCTGAAATCCTTGATCCGCGCCACCTACGAGCTGCTGGGTCTGCGCACCTACTTTACTTCCGGCCCCAAAGAAACTCGCGCCTGGACGATCCCTGCCGGTGCCACTGCTCCCCAGGCAGCGGGGGTGATCCACTCGGATTTTGAGCGGGGTTTTATCCGGGCAGAAACGATAGCGTATGAGGATCTAGTGGCAGCAGGATCCCTAAGTGCTGCCCGAGAGAAGGGGCTGGTGCGCAGCGAGGGCAAGGACTACGTGGTTCAGGAAGGGGATGTGATGCACTTTCGCTTCCATGTCTAGGGTTCCCTGGCCTATTCCGCCAAGCCGCGTGCCCCCTGCCTCTAGGCAAAAAGACCTAGTTCTTTCTGGGAAGGGATCCCCGCCGCAGAGGGGCCTGCTTTGAGTAAGAGTTTTCCTGAGAAAACCGTTGACGCTGTAACGAAACATCACAATAATTGGACTAGGTAAACAAGTTCTTTAAGGGACATATTGATGGATCTACTGCAATACGGGCCGATGGCCTGGGTTTACCTAGCAATTTTTGCTTCTATCATCTGGTGCCTCTGGGGTCGTTCGGAAGACGACATCATGTTTTAGCTGGAGCAAGAGGGGTTCCTCTGCAGGCCTAAACTCCTCCCTGACTTGGGCGAGCAGGGGATCCCTCTTGGATATAGCTTTTTGCAAAGTAGGATTCAGATAGGCTTGCCCTAGCCCCAGAAGGAAGAGCAAAGCCATCGAGAGCGGAGAGATCCCTCTCGGCTGCTTTGACAGCAGATCTGTTTGCAGTAGTTATGGGCTTTACCAGCTTGATCTCCCGCCGTCCCCTGCCTGGGGCCGAACAAACACCGGAGGGGTACCGCCTTTCCTGGCGGGGAGTGGCGGTGATGGGGGTACTCAATGTAACCCCCGACAGCTTCAGCGACGGTGGCCAGTGGGGATCCGTAGAGGCGGCCGTGCAGGCAGCCAAGGCCATGGCAGCAGCAGGGGCTTTGATTGTAGATATTGGCGGCGAGTCTACCCGGCCGGGGGCGGATCCAGTGCCAGTGGAGGTGGAGTGTGACCGAGTTTTGCCCGTGATTCGGGCTCTAGAGGGATCCGGCATTCTCATCAGCGTCGATACGCGCCGAACGGAGGTGGCTGCTGCTGCCCTGGCAGCGGGGGCACACATCATCAACGATGTAACCGGGCTGCGGGATCCGCAGATGATGCAGCTGTGTGCCGAGGCAGGGGTGCCGGCAATCATCATGCACATGCGGGGAGAGCCGCGCACCATGCAGCAGCTTACCCACTACGAGGACCTCGAGGGGGAAGTTTTTGGCTTTCTCAAGAACCAAGCGGAACAGGCCCTAGCAGCCGGTGTTCCCAGTGTGATTTTGGATCCCGGCCTGGGTTTTGCCAAAACCGCCGAGCAGAACATTGCCCTCCTCAAAGCGCTGCCACGGCTGGTGGCCTATGGCTACCCCGTCTTGGTAGGAGCCTCGCGCAAAAGTTTTGTTGGCCAGCTTGCCGGGATTGCCGTGCCCAGGGAGCGGGATAGTGCCAGCGTAGCCGTGCACCTCTTTGCCGCCAGCCGGGGCGCTACCCTGGTGCGGGTGCACAACGTCCCGGCCCATGTCTCGGCTCTGGCGGCTTGGGCAGGTCTCCACGATGAACCCCACTAGGCTGGTGCGGCGGGGTCTTAGCTTCCATGCCCACCACGGCTATCGTCCTGAGGAGGCTGTGTTGGGAGGGCGCTTTGTGCAGCTTGGTTGGGTTCCCCAGGGGGATGACCTGGCCCCCACGGTGGACTACGCCCAGGTGTACGAGGCGGTGCGGGAAGAGGTAACCCAGCAACGCTACCGGCTGATCGAGACGTTGGCAGAGCGGATTGCTGAGCGGCTGTGGCAGAACTACCCCCCGTTGGAAGCCCTAACGGTGCGGGTGCACAAGCCGCAAGCTCCCCTGCCGGGCCTGTTCGACGATGTCTACGTGGAGATCGTCCGCCGTCGCCCTACTCTTCCATGAAGCCTGACCTGGCCTACATTGCTTTGGGCAGCAACCTGGGGGATCCGCTGCAGCAGTTGCGCACGGCTGTAGAGAAGTTGCCGCGGCTGGGTCAAGTGGTGGCCCGCTCCAGCCTCTACCGCAGCCCTGCCCAAGGGGGGCCGCCGGGGCAGCCGGATTACCTCAACGCCGTGGTGGCGCTGGATCCCTTTCCCCCTTACCAATCGCCCCCAGAGTTGCTGAGGGCGCTGCTGGCCATCGAGCAGGAGGCGGGGCGGGTGCGGCGCAGCCGCTGGGAGGCCAGAACGCTGGATCTGGATCTGCTGGCCATGGGCAACCGGATCCTGAAGAGCCCAGAGCTAACCCTGCCCCACCCTCGCATGATGGAGCGCCCTTTTGTCCTAGCCCCGCTGTGCGAGATCGCTCCCCATTGGCGCCACCCTGAAACCGGCGTAGCTGCAGCTGAGGCGCTGGCTGCTTTAGATAGCTCCTGGCTGGAGCGCACCGACTTAGGCTGGGATTGAGCTCTACAGCGCAGCCGCCATTTTCACCGCCAGATCCACCAGCCGCGAGGCGTAGCCGTACTCGTTGTCGTACCAGGAGAGCACCTTCACGGTGCGATCCCCCAGCGTCATTGTCGACTCTAGATCCACAATCGAAGAGTGGGGATCGCCGATGATATCGGCCGAAACAATGTGCGGCGGGGCAATGGCGAGGATGCCGCGCAGCGGCCCTTCAGCAGCTTCAACAAAGGCTTGGTTAACTGCCTCTTTGGTAATGGGCCGCTCAGTGCGCACGACAAAGTCCACAATTGAGCCGGTTAGCACAGGCACTCGCAGCGCCAGACCATCCATTTTCCCCCTTAGGGCAGGCAAAACCTCAGCAACTGCCGTGGCTGCTCCGGTTGTGGAAGGCACAATCGACACCGCTGCCGAGCGGCCCCGCCGATAGTCCTTCGGATCTGGGCGATCCACAATGGCCTGGGTGGCGGTGTAGGCGTGGCAGGTGGTGAGGAAGCCCGTCTCGATGCCGAAGCGGTCCAACAAGACCTTGGCCAGCGGTGCCAGACAGTTGGTGGTACAGGAGGCGTTGGAGACAATGTGGTGCCGCGCGGGGTCGTACTGGTCGTCGTTGACCCCTATCACTACTGTCAGGTCGGCACCTTTGGCAGGGGCGGAGATAATCACCTTCTTGGCGCCGGCTTCTAGGTGTTTGACTGCCCCTTCCCGCTTGGTAAACAGGCCAGTGGATTCTATCACCAGTTCGACGCCCAGATCTTTCCAGGGCAGCTGGGCCGGATCCCGTTCTGCCAGAACCCGAATCTTGTGGCTGCCAACTTGCAGGTGGCCATCCACAACGCTTACCGTCTGGGGCAGGCGACCGTAGGCAGAATCAAATTGCAGCAGGTAGGCCAAGTTTTCCGGCTCAGTTAAATCGTTAACCGCCACCACCTCCAGCCCCCGCTCGGGTTGGGAAAGCAGCGCCCGCAAAAACGACCGGCCAATGCGGCCAAATCCGTTGATGGCTACCCGTGTGGTCATCGCAATCCTCCGGTATCAGTTCACAAGCATAGGTCTCACAAGCATAGGTCGAGGGCCGCGGCGCAGGAGACGCCAACCCCCTAGGGATAGGTTAGAAGAAGAACGGGATCCGCCTTGCCTTTGCATTTGGATCCCATCTGCAACGGAGATTTGCGATTCAGGCTAACCCAGGAAGTTGCCGGTAGAGGAATTCAGATGAAGGTATTGCTGACCAACGATGATGGCATCGAGGCAGCAGGGCTGGCCCATCTCAAGCTGGCCCTCAGGGATCTGGTTGCCGAGGAACACTGCTGGATTGTGGCTCCCCACCAGCCAATTTCTGGCTGCAGCCACCAGGTAACGACGGGGCGGCCCTTTCGTGCCTGGGCCCGCGGCGAGCGCACCTTTGCTGTCGAGGGATCCCCTGCCGACTGCGTGCGGGTGGCCCTGTTTAAGCTCGCCCCTTCCGTGGATTGGGTGCTTTCTGGCATCAATGAGGGAGGGAATCTGGGATCGGATGTGTACTTGTCCGGCACGGTGGCGGCGGTGCGGGAAGCGGCGCTGCGTGGGATCCGGGGAATTGCCATCTCCCAGTATCGGGCGGGGAGCCAACCTATTGATTGGGAGCAGGTGCAGCGGTGGACGCGGGAGATCCTCGCAGAGCTAATGGAGCAACCCTTGCCGAGGGGCGCCTTTTGGAACGTGAACTTGCCCCACCTGCCGCCGGGATCCCCTTTGCCAGAGCGGGTCTATTGCCCTCTCTGCACACAGCCGCTGCCGCTCGACTACAGCGTAGAGGCAGAAGGGGAGGGGGCAGAGGTGCTGTGGTTCCGCTACCAGGGCCGCTATGGCGAGCGAGCCCGCGATCCCCAGACGGACACCGACATCTGCTTTTCCGGTCGGGTTGCTATCACGCAGGTGCACTTGACCTCAGGAGCTCCCTGATGAAAGGTTACGGGCAATGGTTCTGAGGCGTTGCAGCCGCAGTGCTGTCAGGATGTCGGTGGGATCCAGCTTCAGGGTCTGTTCCAGAGCATCTGCCAAGTGGCGGGCTGCCTCCTGACGACTATAGCCGCGGAACTGGGCGCGGCGCAGGGCAAATTCATCGGCCTCGAAGGGGGCGCTTTCCCGATTGAGGTTTTGCCAGATTTGCCGAACGGAGAGGGCGGTAATGCCGCCAGCCAGAAGGGCAGAAAAGGGGTGCTGCAGAGAGATCTCCACCACTGTGGTAATGCCCCCAATCAGGGCCAGCGATTGGTAAAACCCTGGCTGCAGCCAGTTGCGATGGCTAAGCCAGCCCACCTCCCGCAAAAACAAGAGATCTCGGTGGGGCTGCGGGATCCCTTGCCAGCGGCGAAAGTCGATGGCGATGATGCCCTGGGGCTGCCAAGGAGCCTTGCGGCGAGAAACCAGCAGCCCCTCGCCGCCCGAGTGAGGAACAACTTTAATCAAAGCCCGGAAGGAAGCGGGGAGCAGATCCCGCAGCCGTTCAATTTCTTCCTTCTGAAAGGTTTCCAAAGAGTGGAAGTCTAGGCGACCCGTCATACTTCACCCACCTACTTGTGCCGGTTTTTGCCCATGGCTAGCAAGCTGTTTTTAGACCCCTCTCTAGCCTAGCGGCAGGAGGGGCGGGGGAAGAGTTGCATAGACTGAAGAAAAGCCCAGCCGGGATGGAACTATGCCGTGGTCAGCTCAGCCGGAGGGGATCCCTAGCAGCCCTCTTTACACCTATGCTTTCTTGCCAAGGCCGGGGGCCTCCCTTTGCCAATTCATCCAGCAAATCCCCGGGCTTCAGCAGCCCCTGCAGGTGTTTTCCCCGCCGGGGGTCCGCATCGCCGCCGCTGTTGAGCCGCTACCCGACCCGGCGGCCCTCCAGGCCTCAGAGGAGGTGCTGCTGCGTTCGGCCCTGCGGCATGACCAGGTACTCTGCTGGCTATTTACCCAGACGCCTCTTTTGCCTCTCCGCTTTGGCACATGTTTTCTCTCGGCGGAAAAGCTAGAGGCCCACCTGCTGACCCAGCAGGCGGAGTACGAACAGGCGCTGGCTGTTCTCGGGGGAAGAGCCGAGTATTGTCTCAAAGGCAGGGTTCAAACCCAGCTTCCTCGGGATCCCCAGCCCGCCCCCAGTGGAACAGCCTATCTGCTGGCCCGCAGGCAGGCCTACCTGCACCAGCGCCAGGCCCAGGAGCAACGGCAGCAGGAGCTAGCCCTGCTGCAGCAGCTCTGGCCCCCTAACTGGCCTGTGCAGAAGGGGGATCTCCAGCCAGGGGAAAGGCTGCGGCTATACTTTTTGCTCACCCCTGCCGAACGGGAAGTTGCAGCCCAGCTTACCCAAACCTGGCTGGCGGAGCACCCCCACTGGCAATTGGACTGGAGCCCTCCCCTCCCCCCCTACCACTTTGTGGAGGCCCTGCGGGATCCTTCTGGATAGGTCTAGGTCGTAGGCATCTGACCAGCTTTCCCTCCTCTGCCACGCCACCCATGACTCTTCCCAGCGGTTCTCCTCAGAGCAAGCCCTCGTCCCCACCGCAGGCGGCCCAGCCGGATCCCGTCCTCATCCTCGGGGCCGGCCTCATGGGACGCCTGTTAGCTGCCAGCCTGCTCGACGCCGGCCATCGGGTGCACCTGGTGGAAGCGGCCCCGGCCACTACCCCCGAAAGCAGCGCCGCCCATTTTGCTGCAGCCATGCTGGCTCCGCTGGCCGAGTCGGTTGTAGCCGAAGCAAGTGTAGTGGTCCAGGGGTACTACGCCCTCTCCCGCTGGCCTGCTCTTCTGGCCAGCCTGCCGGAACCAGTTTTCTTTCAGCAGGAGGGCACTTTGATCCTCTGGCACCGCCAAGATGCCGGGGAAGCCAAGCGCTTCGCCAACTTGCTGGCCGCCGTAGGGGAACGCCTTCCCCACCTTCCCCGCCCCCAGCCGCTGGACGCCCAGGCGCTAGCTGAACTGGAGCCCTCTCTGGCTGGCCGATTTAGCCAGGGTCTCTATCTTCCCCAGGAGGGTCAGCTGGACAACCGCCAACTGCTGTTGGCTCTGCTGGCCAAACTGCGGCAGCACGGGGTGGAGGTGGAGTGGGGATCCCCCTGGACTTTGGAGCGGGCGCGAGCCTGGCAACAGCAAACCGGCGGCTGGGTTTTGGACTGCCGCGGCCTGGGGGCCCAGAAAGAATGGGGTGGCCAGCAGCTGCTACGGGGGGTGCGGGGGGAAGTGGTGCGTCTGTATGCTCCGGAAGTTTCGCTGCGGCGTCCAACGCGGCTGTTACACCCTCGCTACCCCATCTACATTGCCCCCAAGCCAGGGCATCTGTTCGTGGTGGGAGCCACCGAAATTGAATCCGAGGATCGCTCGCCTGTGAGCGTCCGCTCGGCTCTAGAGCTACTCAGCGCTGCCTACTCCGTCCACCCTGCCTTTGCCGAAGCGCGTATCCTAGAATTAGGCAGCCAATGCCGTCCCACCTTGGCGGACAATCTGCCGGCGGTGGTGGAGCCATCCCCGCGCCTATTGCAGATCAACGGTCTCTACCGCCATGGTTTTCTCATTGCTCCGGCCCTTCTCGATGCCGTTTTGGAGTACCTTCACCACGGCAGTTGTCGCCTTGCCCAGGAGTTGGGGATCCCTTTTCAGGTACAGGCTGCTCCGTTTTCCGGTAAGTCTCTGGCCCCATGCGCGTCCTAATCAACCAGAAACCCTACGATCTGCCGGAGGGCACAACTCTGGCCGAGGCCATTGCCCAGGTAGAGGTCAACGGCCCCTTCGCAGTGGCGGTTAATCTAGAATTTGTGCCGCGCGCCCGCTATGGGCAAACCCGTCTGCAAGAGGGCGACCAGGTGGAGATTGTCGTGCCAAGTGCCGGCGGCTAGTGCCCCAGTTGTCTTTCTCCCTCTCCTCCCCCAATGTCCACCCTTCTCCAGCTTTCCCCTTCCACTCAGGCCGATGGGGATCCTTTGGTGCTCTACGGACAAGCGCTGCCCAGCCGCTTGATGCTGGGGACAGCTCGCTACCCTTCACCAGCTGTTTTGGAACAGGCGGTGGCGCGGGCACAGCCCTGTCTGTTGACCGTTTCCCTGCGGCGTCAGGGAGCCCTAGGGCCGCAGGCCTCGCAGGGGTTTTGGGCCCTGCTGCAGAAGCTAGGGATCCCGCTTTTGCCCAACACTGCCGGCTGCCACAGCGTGCAGGAGGTAATTACCACAGCGGAGATGGCCCGAGAGGTGTTTGGCACCGACTGGATTAAGCTGGAGCTGATAGGGGATGACTACACCCTCCAGCCGGATCCGGTGCAACTGCCCGCTGCTGCCGCCGAGCTGGTGCGGCGGGGGTTTAAGGTTTTGCCGTATAGCACCGACGACCTGGTGCTGTGTCAGCGGCTCTTGGATGCCGGCTGTGAGGTAGTCATGCCCTGGGCGGCTCCCATCGGCACTGGCAAAGGCCCCCTCAACCCCTACAACTTGCGCCTGCTGCGGGAGCGGATCGAGGCGCCCCTAATTGTGGATGCCGGCCTAGGCCTACCCTCTCACGCTTGCCAGGTAATGGAGTGGGGCTTTGACGGGGTGCTGCTCAATACGGCAGTGGCCCTGGCTCGGGATCCGGTGGCGATGGCCGAGGCTTTTGCGGCAGCAGTGCGCGCCGGCCGCCAAGCCTACCTGGCGGGGGCAATGGCCCCCCAGGAAACACCCCAACCCAGCACCCCTGTTCTGGGCACCCCCTTCTGGCACCAGGGTTAGCTTCCCCTAGAGCAGGGGATCAAGCACCAGGCTTTTGCGCCTGGACGACCTGCAGGGCTCCTCCAGCGTGCAGGGTCTGCCGGACAGGTTGCCAGCCCTGTTGCTGCAGATACTGGGGCAGGTCCAGCTGGAGGAAGTGCCAGGCAGTCTCGGTTTCAAACAGGGCCAGAAAGAGGGCCAGGGCTGGCCAAAGGAGAGGCTGGCAGGGCGCGTGCAAATCCAGGATCAAGAGCCCTCCCCCCGGCTTGAGCACCCGCCCCACTTCCCGCAGCACCTGTTCCAGCTCGGGAAAAGGCAGCTCGTGCAGGGCCAGGCTGGTATGTACCCAGTCAAAGCTATCGGCAGGAAAAGGCAGATCCTGGGCAAAGGCTTGGACAAATTTGACGCGGGGGAGGCGTTGGCGAGCTGCCGCCAGAGCCTTGGGAGAAGCATCCAGGCCGACAACGTTTTGGCTTAGCTGGGCCAGGATTGGAGTCACCTCGGCAGGGCCACAGCAGAGATCCAGGATCCAATCCTGGGGTTGGATGGGGATCCCTTGCAGGGGCAACCGGCGCAGTCGCTCATATCCCCCCACTGCCAGGGCCGCTGCGCGGCTGATGCTGCGGTAAAGCCAAGGAAAGCGGTAGCTCCAGGTGCGCAGGAAGGTGGCCATAGGCAGGGATCCTCGTAGGAGCTTCTCCAGCCTACTTGTGAGACGGCTTCCCCGTCTTCCTCCTGTTGTCGGCCCTCACCCCCAACCTCTCTCTAGTGGGGAACTTTCTTTTGCCGCTAACCGTCTTCAAGCCCAGCTCCACTCCCTTAAATGATGACTCAGTTTGAGCTGCCTCCTTCCAAAGGGCCTGGCCAGCACAGCCTGACTTGGCTAGTGGCTGCGGCGGGGCTGACAGTTTTGCTCTGGCAGTTTCCCTGGGGCAATTATCTCCTCTATCCCTTTACCCTGTTGGCCACCTGGTTTCATGAGATGGGCCATGGCCTCATGGCAGTGCTGTTGGGGGGAGAGTTTCATCGTCTCGAGATCTATCCCGATGGCTCGGGGCTGGCTATTCACAGTGGCGAGCTGCTCTTGGGGCGGGTGGGGCGGGCCTTGGTGGCTGCTGCTGGGCCAATGGGGCCGCCCATAGCTGGGGCTATGTTCATCCTCACCTCCCGCCGTCCAAGCACAGCTCGGCTGGGGTTGTTGTTTTTGGGATCCCTGTTGCTGCTCTCGACGCTGCTTTGGGTGCGTTCTCCCTTTGGCTTCTTGTTTCTCCCAGCCATGGGCTTGGGGATCCTGGCAGTAGCTCGCTGGGCCTCCCCTGGGTTGCGGGGTTTTGCCCTGCAATTTTTGGGGGTACAAGCCTGTGTGAGTACCTATCGCCAGATTGACTACCTTTTTGTGGAGGCTACTGTCATTAACGGGCGGCTGATCCTCTCCGATTCCAGTCAGATAGCCCACAACTTATTTTTGCCCTACTGGTTCTGGGGAGGGGTGATGGCAGTGTTTTCTTTGGTTTTGCTGATGGGCAGCTTGCAACTGGTCTTCCGCGACTAGCCGAGGGGGTAAAGCCGCAATTTTGGAAGTGATTGCTGTCACCTAAAAATCCGTTGTCCATCACTGCCCAAGCGAAAAGACTGCCGCTACAGTAAGGGGCGTGAGGAGTGTGGGAGTGGACAATGTGGAAAGATGTGATTGGCCTGGCCCTAGCAGGCACGCTGCTGCTTATTAGCAAAACGGCGGCCGATACCCTCGGTCAGAGCCAAGATCCAACCCTAGGCCAGGTCAAGCCAGCTGGCCCTGCTGCCAGCCTTTCCCCCTAGGATGGGGTACCCAGGCCGTTGTAACGTTGCTATTTTGTGCAACACTCATCCTAAGAGCCAGTAGTGGGAGCAGTGGAGTGGGCCTGGGATCCCCAATGCGCATTGCCCTGTTTACGGAGACGTTTCTGCCGAAGGTGGATGGCATTGTGACGCGGCTTTGCCATACGGTGCGCCACCTGACGGCCCGTGGCAACTCGGTGCTCATTGTTGCCCCGCAGGGGGCGCCTAGGCGGTTTGCGCGGGCACGGGTTTACGGGATCCCAGGCCTGCCCTTGCCCTTGTACCCGGAGTTGAAGCTAGCTGCTCCCGGCCCGGCCATTGGCAGACTGCTTAGCCGTTTTCGACCGGATGTCATCCACGTGGTCAACCCAGCGGTTTTGGGGTTGGGAGGCCTCTACTACAGCCAGACCATGGGGATCCCACTGGTGGCGTCCTACCACACCCATTTGCCGAAGTACCTAAAGCACTACGGGCTGGGCTTCCTAGAGGGGGTTTTGTGGAACCTCCTCAAGCTAGGGCACAATTTGGCGCGGCTTAACCTCTGCACCTCGACTGCCATGATGCAGGAGCTGACTGCCCACGGCGTTGAGCGGGTTCACCTTTGGCAGCGAGGCGTGGATACGGAGCTATTCCATCCCCAAGCCGCCAGTTTAGAGATGCGGGCCCGTCTTACTGCAGGGCAGCCGGAGCGGCCACTGTTGCTGTACGTGGGTCGGCTCTCGGCAGAAAAAGAGGTGGGGCGGATCCGGGTGTTGCTGGAGCAGATCCCCCAGGCGCGGCTGGCCATTGTGGGCGACGGGCCAGAGCGGCGATCCCTGGAACAACACTTTGCCGGCTACGACGTAGTGTTTACCGGCTACTTGCAGGGGCAAGCGCTGGCAGCAGCTTTTGCTTCTGCGGATCTGTTTGTGTTCCCCTCCCGCACCGAGACGTTGGGATTGGTTTTGTTGGAGGCCATGGCTGCCGGCTGTCCGGTGATTGCCCCCCGCTGTGGCGGTATTACCGATGTGGTAGACAGCGGCCGCAACGGCTTTCTCTTCGATCCTGACTCCGACAGCGACTTTGTTCAAGCCACGCGGCAACTGCTGGAAAGGGCCGACCAGCGGCAACTTTTCCGGCAACAGGCTCGCCAGGAGGCAGAGCGCTGGAGTTGGTCGGCAGCCACACAACAGCTGGAGGAGTACTACCGCGCCGTCATTGCTGAGTCGGGATCCGGCAAGGGCGCAGGCAGCGCGTGAGAACTAATCTTCGGCTAAGGACAGTCGCAGCGGATCCCCGACCATAGCAGAGCCCTGCTGCGTTGTATCGGGGCAGCGAGATCTCTTGGCAAAAGGAGCTACAGGCGGCCTGTGGAGAGAATAAACTTCGGGTGGCCCACCCGCCCCCTATGGTCTGCATCCACTCCAGGGATCCTGCAAGGACATCAGCCAGATCAGCGGTGCAACTCCAGGTCGCGTCTGCGCCGTAGAGCTAGGCGGAGAGGGGGCGCTCCCCTTCAATGGCCCGTACCTGCTCGACAAAGAACTCTTCTAGCGACTGCCGTTGCCAATGCAAGTCGGTCACCACTGCCCCCGCCTGGCTTAAAAGAGTGAGCAGCTCCGGCAGGGATCCCTTCCATTCCCCCGACCAATGGGATCCCTGAATCGAGAAATGCTCGAAGCAGTCGCGGAACTGGTCAATAGCGCCACCTTGCCCTTGCACTCGGTAGCTTTTGCTCTGGCCCAGCAATTCGTCCAATGTTCCCTGCTGCACCAACTTGCCGCCGACAATAATGCCAATGCGGTTGCAGATTACCTCCACATCCCCCAGGATGTGGCTGTTGAAAAACACAGTCTTGCCCTGTTGCCGGAGAGACAAGAGGATCTCGCGCATCTGGTAGCGGCCTATGGGATCCAGCCCCGACATCGGCTCATCCAGAAACACCAGCTCTGGGTCGTTGATGAGGGCCTGGGCTAGGCCAGTGCGCTGCAGCATGCCCTTGGAGTAGGTGCGCATTGGCTTTTTGCGGGCCGTATCTAGGGAAAGCCCCACCAGCTCCAGCAGTTGCGGGATCCGCTCCTTGAGGAGGCTATCGGACAAGCGAAAGACCTTGCCCGCAAAATGGAGAAACTCCCAGGCAGTTAGGTAGTCGTAAAAGTAAGGGTTTTCCGGAAGATAGCCCACCTGCTGCTTGATGGAGCGATCCCCCAGGGGTTTGCCCAGGAGCATACCCCTGCCGCTGGTAGGCTCCACAATGCCCAGCAGACACTTGATCGTGGTGGTTTTGCCAGCTCCATTAGGCCCCAGTAGCCCAAAGGTTTCGCCACGGGCCACTGTTAGCGAAAAATCCTTGAGGGGGCTGACCACCTTGTTTAGCCAAAAGCCGGTGCGATAGGTTTTGCTCAGACCAGTGACGGCAATGGCCGGCTCAGGCTGCACGGCAGTCGCTTCTAGAGAGGGGGCCAACGTCTCACTCATAGGGGGAGGCTGGGGTTGAAAAAACCAAGGAGAACTAAGCAGGATGCTAGTCTGCTCTCCAGTTTACGCTCTCCCCCTTCTTTTGCCTCAGCCCCTGGTTGGCAGCCATCTAGAAAGGTATCTTGACCTTGGGCTGTTTAACCTTCAGCTCGCGGATCCGCTTCAGCATTCTCTGGAAATAGTCGGCCAGGTAGTCCTCAAGGGAGGTCAGGGAAGCCAACTCAATACCCAAGGCTTCGCACACAGGCCTCATGTCGGCGTGCATTGGCTCTTTGGCGGCAATTACCTCCACAAACGCCAGCCGGTCGGCAATGTTCCAGCTCCACTGAAAAAACTGGGCCACCCTGCGCGCTCCCCGCAAGACCCCCAGTGGTATGGTTCGAACCTTGGCCTTTTTGCCGGAAAGCTGCTCACAGAGAGCGATGACCTCTTGGGAAGTCCAGGCCTTGGGTCCCACCAAGGGAAAGACCTGCTGCTTGGCTGCTTCAACGCTGAGGGCTCGCACGGCAAATCGAGCTGCATCTAGGGTGTCGAGGTAGGCTATGGGGGTGCTTTCACTGGTTACCCAAACAATCTGTTCTTCCAGAATGGGGATGGCGTACTGGCCAATCAATCCCTGCATAAAGCCCGCCGCCCGGAAAATGGTGTAGGGCAGTGGGGATCCCATCAAATACTTCTCAATGTGGTGCTTAAAATTCATCAGGGGCACATTGGGGTATTCGTGCTGAGCACCCATGATAGAGAAAAAGATAAAGTGCCCCACCTGGGCGGCCCGAGCAGCGTTAATCAAGGCCACCTTGCCATCCCAATCCACCTGGCGGGTGCTGAGGGTGTCGGTTACTCGCACGGTGGCACAGTCAATCACCGCCTCAGCTCCTTCCATGGCCTCTCGGAGCGTGCTTGGCTGCAGCAGGTTCCCCACTTTGAGGTGGGCCCCCCATTCGCTTAGGAAAGCAGCCTTAGCCGGATTTCGCACTAGACAGCTAACCCGATGTCCCTCTTCGAGGGCCCGCCGCACCACCTGACGGCCCAGGGTTCCCGTTGCCCCCACAACCAGCACGTTCATAAAATTATCATTTCTTAACCTTAGGCTTAGTCTATCAGAGGGAGGCAGCTTCCAACACAACTCAGCCCACCTCTGCGCCAGGGACATCCCTAGCCCAGGCTGCTGCCGAGAAAGGGTTTAGCCGGCCAACTCGTTCATGCGTTGGGCCAGGGTAAAGTCCAGCTCCGTAATGCCCCCGGCATCGTGGGTTGTGAGATCCACCCGCACCCGGTTGTACACATTGCTCCATTCGGGATGGTGGCCCATGCTCTCAGCCACCAAGGCCACACTGCTCATCCAGCCAAAGGCTTCGACGAAAGAGCGGAACTGAAACTGGCGGTGCAGCTTTCCATCCCGCAAGGACCAGCCCGGTAGGTTTTCCAGCCTGGCCTGGATCTCGGCTTCACTAAGCTTGACAGGTCTGGACATAGGCGTATTCCCTCCATCCATTGCCACCGCTTTCATCAGAGTAACTGAGAGCGGAGCTTATTTACAAAACGTCATAACCCTCTGGCTTGGGGGCAGTGCCGAGCGGTTTGTACAGCCAGTAGCCTTGTACGGAGAAGTGAGTCCGTTTGTAGAAGTTGAGGGCGGCCTGGTTGTGGCGATAAACCTGTAGGGTGATAGCTGCCAACTGCTGCTGCGATCCCCACTGTTCCACTTGTTGCATCAAAGCTCTCCCCAGTCCGCGCCGGCGGTGAGTGGGGTCCACCCAGAGCAAAAAAACATAGGCCACCCGTTGATAGGTAGCTTGATCGGTGGAGATGCCAGCCCAAACCCCACCCACAGGTTCTCCTGTTTCTTCTTTCAAGATCCACCAGCAGGGGGTACGTGGGGGATCGAAGAAGCGGTCCAACGTCTCCTCAAGGTGATCCCAGTGCTTTTGCTCAGGGAAAGATTCCTGTAGGGTGGCCTGCAATCCCCGCCGCACCCAAGGCCGATCCCACACAGAGCCGATGCGCCAACGGTAGCCAGCAGGCAAAGGGATCTCAGCTTTCGACATAGCCAGGCATCCAGCAAGCAGAAAGAGCTATAGAAGTTGCTTCCTCCCTCGGTGCAGGCTGAGCCATATCTTGGGGGAGAAACGAGCGGATACTCACCACCACCAGAGTAAATAGAAACACCAGGAGAAGCAGAGCGGGAAAGACATACTGCTGCAAAAAGTTCATAGGCTCGCTGGGCCAGAAATAACCTCAAGACTATTTTGCAGCGCTTGCTCCACGGTTAGGGATCCCAGGGGACTTTCAGGTTCGGATCCCTCCGGGCTGGGTAGACGAGTCGGAAGTCCCAGGGATCTGGGTTCAGTTAGCCGTTTGAGGTCAGCCATCTGGAGGAAAAGACGGGGAAGAGAAGCTCCCGCCTTGGCTAGCTTGGCGCGGCTCCTCAAGGCCAGGGGGCTGCTGTAGGAGCTAATTTGGGGGCCCTATCACCTCCTTTCCCCCTCCTGGTACGCCTTGGAAAACCCCAGCAACCATCAGAAGGAGACTGGCGCGCCTCTCCTGGGATCCCTTACCCGCGCACCCGCAGCGCCTCGCGGCGATAGGCGGGCAGTTGCCAGCACATCTCCAGCCAGTTTTTCAGCTCCTCTGGCTGGCCCATCAAGCTCATTTCCACCAGCAAAATGGCAGCTCGATCGCTGGCTCCTTTAGAGCCCAGACGAATCAGGGCGGACAGACTGTCTTCCCGCCAGCAGACAGATACCCCCTGCCGGATCAAGGCCCGAGCGGCAACGGCAATGCAGGAGGGTGACACCTGGATATCTCGCCGCTCGTAGTCAATAGTAGGCATCATGAACGGCAACCCAAATCTTTATTATGTTTTAATCTTCTTCCCTTTTTTGCCGGCTTATCCTAGGTCTTTGCAGATTGTGAAGTAATCTTTTGTGAACTTGGGCAGGACTTGCCTCCAAAGACTATGCAAGCCAAAGCTGAGAAAGCTTAAGAGATAAAGAAAACCCTCCCTCCTCTTGGGAGAGAGCTGCAAAATGGCTGCAGAGCAGCAGAAGGAAAGATGCAAGCGGAAGGCTGGGAAAGGCAAGTCGGTCAGTGGTTGCCCAAGGCCATCCTGGGTGGAGCTGTGGTGGTCCTGCTGGCAGCAGGTAGGCCGCTGCGCTTGGTGGGCAACGGCGAGAACATGGTGCTATTTACCTGGGGGGGAGGGGTGAGCCCAACACCCCTGCAGCCAGGCCTCCACTGGGTACCGCCCTTTGTCTCGCGCACAGTGACCTTTGATGTGAAGGCCCAGGCCCTCACCTGGAAAGATGATGACCCCAGTGCCTATGCACCGCGGCTAGTAGCCCTCTCGCAGGATGGCCAGCAAATTCAAGTGGAGGCAACGCTCCAGTTTCGGATTGTCGACGCTCCCAAAGTCTACACCCAACTGGGGGAGAACTACTTGGATCGCGTTGCTCCTATTGTTCGGTCGGTAGTTTTGAACGAGACTAGCGGCTTTTCTGCCCAAGCCCTTTATTCTACCGAGCGCCCAGTGCTCCAGGGCCAAATTCGCGAACGGGTGGCTCTTTTGCTGAAGGGATACGGCATCGAGGTTTTGGACTTTCTGCTGCGGGATGTGGATTTTGATCCCGATTTTGTAGCTGCTATTGAAGCCAAGACCATCGCCGAAAACCAACTGGCGCAAAAGCAATTTGAGATCGAGCAGGCGCGCCAAGATGCCCGCAGCATCATTGCTCAAGCCGAGGCCGAAGCTGGCCAATTGCGAGCCAAGGCCCAGGCCCTCACCCAGAACCCCAAGTACCTAGAGGTAGTGAAAGCCTCCGTCTTGGGATCCCGGCTGGAAACGTTGATCACCAAGTAGAAAACCCACCAGAAAAAGGACAGTTTTTGGGCGTGGCTCCATCTGCCCCAGCTCTTTTCTCAAACCTCAAAACGGGATCAGCCACTATGTATTCAACAGGAGGAGCGCAGAGTCAGGTCCGCTGGCTAACTTTGGGCGGGATCACTCTCTTAGCAGCTTTGGGAATGCTCCGCGCCTGCCTGTATGTTACTTTGCCCGGCCATGCCACCATAGTGTTCAACACCTTTTCTGGGCTGCAAAAGGGGCGGGTAGAATTGCCGGGAGTGATGTTCCGGATCCCCGGGATCGAGACGCCAATCACCTACACCGTGCTCACCCGCGTTTGGGAGTTTACCAACGACCCCCACTCGGCCAATGCCATCAGCAATGCCATTGCAGTAAACACGGCGGACGGGCAGGCCTTTGCTGTTGATGTGGCCATTGCCCTCAAGCCCAACGTTGCTACCCTAGACGAGCTGCATGCCACCATCGGCGAGAAGTATCTTTCCACAGTGGTGGTGCCGGTGGTGCGCTCCAAAATCCGGGATGTTTCTGCCTCCTTCGATTCCGAAGATTTCTACCGCAAAAGCCAGCGGGCTGCTATCGAGCAGCAGGCCTTGGATTTGATCCGCCAAGAGATGCCCAGCGTTAACCGCAATGGGCAATCTTTGCCCCTGATAGAAGTAGAGGGCCTTTTCTTGGGCTATCCCGATTTTCCCCAAGCTCTGCGAGATTCCATTGAACGCAAACAAGTGGCCTCGATTACGGCGCAAACAGCAGCGGTGCGGGCGCAAATTCAACAAAAAGAAACTGAGCGGCTTTTGATCTTGGCAGCAGCCAACCAGCGGGCCATCGAGCTCAAAGGCCAAGCGGCAGCGGAAAACGCACAACTGGCGGATCTGCTGTTTTACGAAAAGCTGCAGGAGCGCATCCAAAACCCAACGGACGCGTTGCCACCTCTGCGTATTATTCGCGTCGAGGGGGAGGCCACGGTGTTCCTCAACGTGGATCCCCGGCAGGCAGCCGTGCACCAGGCCCAATAGTTAAACCTGGCCACGCCGTCGGAGCTCCCAGGGCGGAGTGGGGCGGTGGGCAGCCGGCTGCGCCTTGGCCACAACAATCACTCCGGCCACAGGGATCCCAGCAGCAACCAAGACCTGCTGCGCCGCTTGGACAGTAGAGCCAGTGGTGTAAATGTCATCCACCAACAGAACTGGGGTGGCGGGAGCGTGCTGGAGGGCAAAGGCGCCTGCCAAATTTTGCTGGCGTTGCAGCGGGTTGAGCTCATATTGGGCTGCCGTGGCCCGCACCCGCACCAGAGCTTCAGGTAAATGTCTTAGACCCGTCCGCTCACAAAAGGCTTGGCTAATCAGGGCCGCCTGATTGTAGCCCCGTTGCCGCAGGCGCTCCGCATGCAGCGGGATGGGGACTACCGTATAGTCCGAACCGTAGGCTTTACGAGAGCCTGAAGAGGGTTGCCGGCTTTCGAGCCAGCGGGATCCCAGCCATTCCCCCAAAACCGCCCCTATGCGCCGCTGTCCTTCATATTTCAGGCAATAGAGGGCCCTGCGCAGCGCTCCCCGGTGGATCCCCCAAGCATAAAGCGGCCAAGGCGAAGTGGTGACCGGCCAAGAGTCGAGCCGCTCCGCCTGCAGCCGCCTCTGGCAATCTCGACAAAACACAGCCCTAGCCGGGCGTTGGCAGAGCGGACAGGGAAGCGCAATCCACCAATCCAGCCACTCCATGGCCAGGTTCCACTGCTAGGCTCAGTCTAGCCGCAAGGGGAGGGCTAGACAGCTCACAAAGTTGACGGCGGGATCCCTGCTTGCTAGGATTAGGTACTGCCAAATCGTCAGAGCTAGCCTTCTTAGCCAACCCATGCCCACCATTCAGCAACTAATTCGCAAAGAGCGCGAAGTGGCCGCTCGCAAGAGCAAGTCGCCTGCTCTAAAAGGGTGTCCGCAGCGGCGGGGAGTTTGCACGCGAGTGTACACGACAACGCCCAAAAAGCCCAACTCCGCCCTGCGGAAGGTGGCACGGGTTCGCCTGACCTCTGGCTTTGAAGTCACAGCTTACATTCCAGGCATTGGCCATAATTTACAAGAGCACTCAGTAGTTTTGGTGCGCGGCGGACGGGTAAAAGACTTACCTGGCGTGCGCTACCACATCATCCGCGGTGCCCTGGATGCTGCAGGGGTCAAAGACCGCAAGCAAGGCCGCTCCAAATACGGAACAAAGCGACCCAAACCAGGCCAAGCTCCTGCTGCTGCAGGCAAGAAGAAATAGCTTTCCCTCAAGGTCAGTTTCCTACCCTGCACTTTCTTGGTCCTATGTCTCGCCGCAACCGTGCCCCTCGTCGTGAAGTGCCCCCTGATCCCAAATACAGGAGCCGTTTGGTTACCATGCTCATCCGCAAGTTGATGCTGAGGGGCAAGGCCTCCCTGGCCGCTAGAATCCTCTATGAGGCTTTGGAAATTGTGCAGGAGCGCACCGGTCAAGAGCCGCTGGCCGTCCTGGAAAATGCGGTGCGCAACGCTACCCCCCTAGTGGAGGTCAAAGCGCGGCGGGTGGGTGGGGCCACCTACCAAGTTCCAGTGGAAGTAAGGCCAGAGCGGGGTACCTCGCTAGCGCTGCGTTGGCTGGTTACCTTTGCCCGCGCTCGTTCCGGCCGTACGATGTCGGCTAAGCTGGCCAACGAGATTATCGATGCAGCCAACGAAACCGGTGGTGCCATCCGTCGGCGAGAAGAAGTCCATCGCATGGCTGAGGCTAACAAGGCGTTTGCTCACTACCGCTACTGAGCTCGTCTAGCCAGCGGGTATCCCTCTCTAGGGCCCAGGAGAGGGTCGGGATCTGGAGAAAACTTGGCGAAAGAGATTAGAATTGTAAAGGTTTTTCTGCCTAAGTCGCAGGGCGACGAGGAGTGGGAGGTTAACGTGGCACGCACAGTTCCCCTGGAACGAGTCCGCAACATCGGCATCGCAGCTCACATCGATGCCGGCAAGACGACGACGACGGAGCGGATTCTTTTTTATTCGGGCCTAGTGCATAAGATGGGGGAGGTTCACGAGGGAACCACGGTAACCGATTGGATGGAACAGGAGCGGGAACGGGGTATCACCATCACCGCTGCAGCCATCACTACCCGCTGGACCAAGCGGGATCCGGACAACCCCTCCCAGCCTCTCGCCGGTGCACCTGAGTACACCATCAACATCATCGATACACCTGGTCACGTGGACTTCACCATTGAGGTGGAGCGCTCCATGCGGGTGTTGGACGGCGTGATTGCGGTCTTTGACTCCGTAGCAGGCGTGCAGCCGCAGTCGGAGACAGTCTGGCGCCAGGCCAATCGCTACAATGTGCCCCGCATTGCCTTTGTCAACAAAATGGATCGCATGGGGGCCAATTTCCTCAGGGTTTGCAACCAGATCCGGGAGCGCCTTAAAGCCAATGCCATTCCCATTCAGCTGCCTATTGGAGCGGAGGAAGACTTTCGCGGCATCGTTGATCTGGTGCGCATGCGGGCCCGTATCTACATGGATGAGATTGGCAAGGACATTCGCTCCGAGCCGATCCCAGAAGAAATCAAGGATCTAGCCGCGGAGTACCGGGCCAAGCTGGTGGAGGCAGTGGCTGAAGTCGATGAAAGCCTAATGGAAAAGTATTTTGCTGAGGAGGATCTCAGCGAGGCAGACCTGATGCTGGGTCTGCGCAAGGGAACCATCAGCGGTCAAATTGTACCTGTCCTGTGTGGCTCTGCCTTCAAGAACAAAGGCATCCAGCTGCTCCTGGATGCGGTGGTGGACTACCTCCCCTCCCCTGTTGACATTCCGGCTATCAAAGGCATCCTCCCGGATGGCACGGAAGTGTCACGCAAGGCCAGCGACGAGGAGCCTTTCTCCGCCCTTGCTTTTAAGTTGATGAGCGACAAGTATGGGGATCTTACCTTTATCCGCGTCTACTCTGGGGTCCTGACCAAGGGCACTTATGTGCTTAACTCCACCAAAAACAAGAAGGAGCGCATCTCGCGACTGGTGGTGCTCAAGGCAGATGAGCGCCTAGATGTAGACGAGCTGCGGGCAGGGGATCTGGGAGCGGTGTTGGGGCTGAAAGATACCACCACCGGCGACACCCTCTGCGACGAAAATGCTCCGGTAATCCTAGAATCCCTCTACATCCCAGAGCCAGTGATCTCAGTGGCGATTGAGCCCAAAACCAAGGCAGATGTTGACAAGCTCTCGAGGGCGCTGCAGGCCTTGGCCAAGGAGGATCCCACCTTTCGCGTCTCCGTGGATCCAGAGACCAACCAAACTATCATCTCCGGCATGGGTGAGCTCCACCTGGAGATTTTGGTGGATCGGATGCTGCGGGAGTTCAACGTGGAGGCCAATGTTGGCAACCCGCAGGTGGCCTACCGCGAAACCATCCGCAAGGCAGTTAGCCGCGTGGAAGGGAAGTTTATCCGCCAAACCGGTGGCCGCGGTCAGTACGGGCACGTGGTCATTGACCTGGAGCCGGCAGAGCCAGGTACAGGCTTTGAGTTTGTCTCCAAAATTGTGGGTGGGGTCATTCCTAAAGAATACATTCCACCTGCAGAGCAAGGGATCCGCGAAGCCTGCGAGTCTGGAGTATTGGCTGGCTATCCGCTGATTGATATCCGGGTCACCCTGGTGGACGGCTCCTTCCATGAGGTGGACTCCAGCGAGATGGCCTTTAAGATTGCTGGCTCCCTGGCTCTCAAGGAAGCCGCTCGCAGGGCCAACCCCGTACTCTTAGAACCTGTGATGAAGGTGGAGGTGGAAGTGCCCGAAGCCTTTGTCGGGGATGTTATCGGGGATATCAACGCCCGCCGCGGTCAAATGGAGGGGATGACAACGGAGGGTGGCATTTCTAAGGTCACTGCCAAGGTTCCCTTGGCGGAGATGTTTGGGTATGCCACTGACATCCGCTCCAAGACGCAAGGGCGGGGCATCTTTACGATGGAGTTCAGCCACTACGAGGAGGTTCCTCGCAGTATCGCGGAAGCCATCATTGCCAAAAGCAAAGGAAACCTAGCTAGCTGAAACCAAAAGGAAGTGACGATACATGGCACGCCCTAAGTTCGAACGGACCAAACCCCACGTCAACGTTGGCACCATTGGCCACGTCGACCACGGTAAGACAACGTTGACCGCCGCCATTACCATGACCTTGGCTGCCCTTGGCCAAGCGACACCCAAGCGTTACGACGAGATCGACGCGGCGCCAGAGGAGAGAGCCCGTGGCATCACCATCAACACTGCCCACGTGGAGTACCAGACGGAGAAGCGTCACTACGCCCATGTGGACTGCCCTGGCCACGCCGACTACGTGAAAAACATGATCACGGGTGCGGCCCAGATGGACGGGGCCATCCTGGTGGTCTCGGCAGCCGACGGGCCGATGCCGCAGACGCGGGAGCACATCCTGCTGGCCCGCCAGGTAGGAGTGCCCAGCATCGTGGTCTTCCTCAACAAAGTGGACATGGTAGACGACGAGGAGCTGCTGGAGCTGGTGGAACTGGAGGTGCGGGAGCTCCTCTCCAAGTACGATTTCCCTGGCGACGAAATCCCAATTGTCAGGGGATCTGCTCTGAAGGCTCTGGAGAGGATGCAGGCCAACCCCAAAACCCAACGAGGGGAGGATCCCTGGGTGGACAAGATCTATGAGTTGATGGATGCGGTTGACTCTTACATTCCAACGCCGGTACGGGAGGTGGACAAGCCCTTCCTGATGGCGATAGAGGATGTCTTCTCGATTACAGGTCGCGGTACGGTGGTAACAGGCCGGATTGAGCGCGGCCGCATCAAGGTGGGGGATACGGTAGAGATAGTTGGATTGCGGGAGACCCGTTCCACCACCGTCACGGGTCTGGAGATGTTCCAGAAGACTCTAGACGAGGGGATTGCGGGCGACAACGTCGGCGTCCTTCTGCGGGGTATTCAGAAGAACGAGGTGGAGCGGGGCATGGTCCTGGCCCAGCCCAAAACCATCACCCCCCACACTCAATTCGAGTCGGAGGTCTATGTCCTCACCAAAGAAGAGGGAGGCCGCCACACACCTTTCTTTGCCGGCTATCGTCCCCAGTTCTACGTGCGTACCACCGACGTCACTGGCACCATTTCCTCCTTTACGGCTGACGATGGCTCGAAGCCGGAGATGGTGATGCCGGGTGACCGAGTGAGAATGACGGTGGAGCTAATCCGACCCATTGCCATTGAGCAAGGGATGCGCTTTGCCATCCGTGAGGGCGGTCGGACGGTTGGAGCTGGGGTGGTCTCCAAGATCCTGAAGTAAGCTACTGGCTCTTAGCAGGGATTGGGCACTGGTTGCTCCAGAAGGCTCAATCCCTATTGCTTTGGAGTACACTCTGCTTTCTCTGAGTATGGCTACCTTAACCCAACAGAAAATTCGCATCCGCCTACAGGCCTACGACCATCGGCTGCTGGATACTTCCTGCGACAAAATTGTGGAGACAGCGCGCCGGACAGAGGCAGTGCCAGTGGGCCCGATCCCTCTGCCAACGCGGCGCCGCCTCTACTGTGTGCTGCGTTCTCCCCACATCGACAAGAACTCGCGGGAACATTTTGAAATCCGCACCCACCGGCGCATTATCGATATCTATTCCCCCTCTTCCAAAACCATTGATGCTTTGATGAAGCTAGACCTGCCGGCAGGGGTGGACATTGAGGTGAAGTTGTGAGGGCCTGCTGGCGGATCTCTAGCTTTCTGGGGGACAGGCAGTGACAACAGGGGCTGTGCACAAGGAAACCGACCCTTGCCAGGAGGCAGCCACTTCTGAGCCCATCCCAGTTGTGGTAGTAGGAGCCCTGGGCAAAATGGGGCGGGAGGTGGTACGCGCGGTAGCTCAAACCCCCGACATGAGGTTGGTCGGGGCGGTGGCCCGCTCGCAACTGGGTGCAGATATTGGTGAGGTGCTGGGTCTGGGATCGTTGGGAGTGGCAATTAGTGACGACCTGGCAGGGCAGCTGCTGCGGCTGTCGCAGCAGAGCAGCCGGGGTGTGATGGTGGACTTTACTCATCCGCGCTCTGTGTATGAAAATGTCCGCTCGGCAATCGCTTTTGGGGTGCGGCCAGTGGTGGGGACGACAGGCCTGACGCCAGAGCAACTGGAGCGGTTGCGGGATCTGGCAGACAAGGCGGGGGTGGGCTGCCTGATTGCGCCCAACTTTGCTATCGGCATGATCCTGCTGCAGCAGATGGCCCTGCAGGCAGCCCACTATTTCGATCACGTGGAGATTGTCGAGCTACACCACAACCGCAAGGCTGATGCTCCCAGTGGCACAGCTCTGCAGACGGCCCAGCGCCTGGGGCAACTGGGCAAGGCGTTCAATCCCCCCGAGGTGGAAGAAAAAGAGCTGATTCCTGGCGCGCGGGGAGGGATCCCCGGCCCCAACATTCCCATCCACAGCGTTCGCCTGCCGGGACTAGTTGCCCACCAAGAGGTGATCTTCGGCGGCATGGGGCAGACGCTAACCTTGAGACACGACATCACCGACCGGGTGGCCTTCATGCCGGGGGTAATCCTAGGCATTCGCAAGGTGTTGCAGCTTAAGGGATTGGTCTATGGCTTGGAGCAGGTGCTGAGCTAGCTGCTCAGAGGCGGGATCCCCGCCTCGTCAAGAATGCGGGGGATGAGATGTTCGGCCTTGACGGCCATGAGGTGCACCCCGTGGCAGATTTGGCGGGCCTGGCGCACCTGTTCGGCAGCGATGCGGATCCCTTCTTCTAGGGGATGGGGAGCGTTGGCCAGCCGTTGGATGACCTCATCTGGGATGCGAACCCCTGGCAAGTTGCGGTTGATGAACAGGGCATTTTTGGCGGATTTGAGCAGGAAGATGCCGGCCAGGATAGGCTTGCCGGCGGGGCGGCCCAGCTTGTCCATGAAGCGCTCCAGTTGCTCGAAGTCAGTCACCATCTGGCTTTGGAAAAACTGGGCTCCGTTCTCCAGCTTGCGGTAGAAGCGCCGCTCCAGACCCGAAAAGCTGGGAGATTGCGGCTCTACTGCTGCTCCCGGAAACAGACAAGTGCCGCCGTCAGGAAGGGGCTTGCCGTTACAGTCAAGGCCGTTGTTAAGGCGCTGGATAAGCTGCAGCAGGCGCACCGACTCCAGGTCAAAGACGGCTCGAGCATCGGGGCAATCCCCAATGTGAATGGGATCCCCCGTTAGGGCTAGAACATTGCGCAGGCCAAGGGCTGAAGCTCCTAGCAAATCCCCCTGGAGAGCCAAGCGGTTGCGATCCCGGCAGGCCAGTTGCAGGATGGGCTCAATGCCCGCCTGGTGCAGCAGCAGCGAGGCGGCCAAGGGGCTCATGCGAGCAACAGCTCGGTTGGAGTCAGTAATGTTGATGGCGTGCACCCGCTGCTTGAGCTGCTGGGCCAAAGCCAGCATGGCAGTGGTGTCGGATCCCTTAGGGGGGGTAATCTCAGCGGTGAGCAGAAACTCTCCCCGCTGAATGGCTTGAGCAAAGCGTGAGGGCGGTGAGCAAGTCAAGGCCACAGTCTTGAGAAGATTGAAAAGTAGCACGTTGGCCTATTATCGACCGTTTGGGAGGGTTTTTCCAACCAAGGCAGTGCTTCCCTTTGCTCAGGGACCTTGGGATCCCCCTTCAACTGCAGATAGGCTTGCTCCGCAGCAAGCTTTGGCACCACCTACCCCTGGGGTGGCGTCACCGACTCCGGGTAGATGACCAACATCCCCTCGTAAAGGATTTGGCCAGACTGCAGCTCCAAGCGATCAATGCGCACCGCCGGATCCAACTGGATGGGAAAATCTGCCAGGCCAGGGATAGGGATCTCCTGGCCTTCACTTACCCAGACAGGGTTAACCAGTCGCAACTGGTTAGGGCCCTGGGCTTGCAGCCCAGTTAGCACTGTAACTGGCACCGCTGCCCCCTCAGGAGTAATTAGTTGGGCTTGGATGCGCAGCCGCCCTGGCTCTAGGGCAACCTGGGGTTGGCGGATGAAAAAGGGAACCGTTTGCTTTCCAAAGGGCAGTTGCACCTGGGCTTGGGCCAGTTGCGACTGGATGAGGGGAGCCTGAAGGGTGCGATTCAAGTCTGCCTCCGTGAGGCGCAGGCTTACCTGCACGGGCACAGGGGCCAACAGCCGCAGGGGGCTACGCCCCTGGATGGCTTCTCCCACATTGAGGCGAATGTCCTGGCCCCGCAGCCGCAGATGGCTGATCTGGAAGCCTTGGTAGATGAGGTTGTCTCCTGAGACCTGGGCCTGAGGGATCTGGCCGTTAAGAATCTGGGCGTCAGAACCCGCAATCTGCACCTGCAAGTTTTCCACCTGCTGCACCTCGGAGCGAATCCAGGCGGCCACCAGAGGGTTGAGCAGGGATCCGGCAATTTGGGCAAAGGCAGGCCAGGGCAAAACCATAGCGGGCAGGCCAAGCAGCAGAGCAAGCCCCAGCCTCCCTAGGAAGAGGCGGCGGGGGCGGGAAACCAAAGGAGCGGTTGGCTCCAGGGGGAGGGAGCTAGATGGGGACAGCACGAGGCACCTCAGAGGAAAAACTGGTAAAGAGAGCTAGGCGGCTTTCTCCGGCCAAACTAGGACTAGGTTACGACAGGGCTGCGGCAGTGCCCAAGGACTTCTCCCGCACAGTTGGTTGAGGAGCTAGCCGTCTATCAACTGCCACCAAAGATAGACCAACCGTAGGTAGTGAAGCCGCAACCAAGGGAAAGGAAAAACACGCGGCGGCTGACGAAAAAGGGCGCTGATCTGGGGTCGATGACCGGCAATATCCTGAGCCAAAATTTTGCCTGCCCACACCCCTGTGGCCACGCCGCTGCCGTGGTAGGCCAGGCCGTACCAGAGGCTAGGGTCTGTCGGCGAAGGGCCAATGTGGGGATGCAGCTCGCGGGAAAGGCAAACCAAACCATTCCAGGCGTACTCAATCTCCACCCCCTCCCAGGCGGGAAAGAGGCGGTAGAGCTGCCGCGCCATCCAAGCCCGCAGACCCTGGCGTTTCGCTGGGCTATCGCAGGTGGCATCCCGTCCCCCAAACAGCAGCCGCCCATCGGGCAAGAGGCGGTAGTAAAACAGAAGCCGCCGTGTGTCGTAGATAGGGGTCGGATCCCACCAACCCTGGGCTTTTTGCTCCTCCGCTGTCAGGGGGCGGGTCACCAGAATATTGGAAAGTACCGGCAGGAGGGATCCCGCCAGCTGGGGATAGAGTTGGGCTGGGGTGTAGCCGTTGGTCGCAATTACCAGATGGCGCGCCCGCACTGTCCCCCCTGGCGTATGGCAAAGGTGGCGGGATCCTACTTTTTCCCAGGCAATAACCGGGCTAGCGCTGTATAGCTGGGCTCCCCACCTGCGGGCAGCCTGGGCCAGCCCCTGGGTAAGCTTGAGGGGGTTGAGGCCAAACCCAATGCCGATGTGGAGAGCGCCGTAATTCTCCCGGCTATCGAAGCCCCGCTCCCGCAGCTCTTTGGGGCTAAGGAGCTGAACGGGGTAGCCGGCCACCTGAGTGTAGATCTCGTATTCCGTCTCCAACTCCCGCCAGGCGCTGGGGCGATGGGCCACCGCGTACCAACCCTGGCCTTGGGCATCCAGGGAAAAGCCCTCGGTAGCAGCCAGCTCTTGAACGGTTTCCACCGCTTGCCACTGATCCCGGTAGTAGCGCTCTGTCTCGGCTAGCCCTACCCGCCGTACCATCTGGGCATGGGTAAGGCAGCTCGCCCCTACGCCGCAGAAACCGCCGTTGCGTCCCGAGGCCCCCCAGCCCAGGGATCCTGCCTCCAGCAGGCAGGCGGAAATACCGTAGTCGCGAACTAGGTGCAGCGCTGTCGAAAGTCCTGTGAATCCGCCCCCGATGATGGCTACCTCGACCTCCACCTGCCCTTGCAGGGGGGCGGGGTGTCGCCAACTGGAATCTGCTATCGTGCTGTCCCAGTAGCTACCGACTGGATAGGAAGGATCGTAAGTTCTAGCGGGATAGGGGTTTGTTTTGGGGCAAAAAGTCCAAGAAAGCATAGAAGCAGTGATGTTAAGAACTCGTTGCGCAAAAGCAAGAAAATCCACTTTTGCAGCAGCAGCCTCTTTGCCAGCCAGCAGGAGGAGGAGCAGGGAGCGCTGCCTCCTGCCCGTACTGGCCAGGACCCTGCCGCAGGTACTGGCGATGAAAAACAGCAAGCCACTCCTAGCCTGCACCCCTTTAACAGGGGCGCATAGCTAGCCCTCCCCCTCGCCTGAGGTAGGGTAGGGGCAGGGGTGATCCCCCGCCAGCACAGACAGATTGGACAAGCCCTCTTTGCACCCCCCTGGGACTCTCTGCTGCTAGAGGGGTGCGGTTTTCGCCTAAGGCTGGCAGCCCAGCCCTAACCAGGGCTGCAGTCGCGACTGTTACCGCTAAGTATCTTGGTGAGTAGGTAGAGCTTGTCCATCCTTCTTCCCAGAGTCAAACTGCTTTCCCCCAACGGGAAGCCAGGCTGCCCAAGCCAGCGCCCCTAGCTGTGGTCACTGACCCAGTAGCTTTACCAGCAAGACGCCCAACAAGTACAGGAAAGTGATTGCGCCGGCTAGAAGGCTCTGGGTAAGGGGATCGGTGGAGGGGGTAAGAATGGCTCCTGCCACCACTGCAGCCACGACGACGTAGCGCCAGCCCTTGAGCATTTGCTCGGCAGTTACCAGCCCCAAAGCCCCCAGCAGTCCCTGCAGAATCGGTACCTGAAAGGCCAAGCCAGTGCTGAACAAGAGCAGCAGCACAAACTCAAAGTAGCGCTCGATGGACCAGGCTTGCTCCACCACCCCCTCCCCATAGCGAATAAAGAAGCTAAGCGCTGCCGGAAGAAGAAGGTAGTAGGCAAAAGCCAGGCCCGCCACAAACAAGAGGCTAGATCCTAGCACCACCGGCCCCAGCAGCTTGATCTCTTTGACGCTTAGCCCTGGCAACACAAAGCGGACAATTTGGTAGAGCAAAAAGGGCGTGGCCAAGAGCAAACCGGCATAGGCCGCTACCTTGAGGGAGACGAAGAAGTACTCGCCTGGCGCCAGCTGCAAAAAGGTTACTCCCTGGGCAGGCACCTCCAGGAAGGTGATAAGGCGGTTCACCCCCAGAAAACAGGCAACGATGCACAGGGCCACGGCAATGAGACTGGCCAAGAGGCGGCGGCGCAGCTCCTCCAGGTGCTCCATCAAGGTCATCTCGACCTCGTAGGGAAACTCTGGATCGGGCACCCGTGTAGGCGCCTGCGTTGCCGCAGCTTGCTGCGAGGATTCAGTCTCAGAGGCAAGGGGCATCGGCCGGCTGGTAACACAACCTTTTCCGCTATCTTAGCCTTGCCCCAGCCTCCAGGGAAAGCGCCCACTCAGCAAGGTTCGGCGCACCGCTGCCCCAAGAAACCCTTGTTTCAACGGCAAGCAAGGGGAGCTAACTTCCCCTCCCAGGTAAGATGATTACGCAGTGCTGACTACCGGCTTCACGGCAAGACGGCATCTATTCCAAAGTGGGAACAGAGGTATGGGACAACGGCAACGCTGGCGCGGCATTCTAATTGGGCTGGGCCTGCTGGCAGCCATGACGGTGGGGGTGATCGCCTGGCTGCTTACCCAAAGTCCGCTAGCCCTGTTGCTGCTTCGCCAGGAGCTGCCGCCAATTGTGGGCCTGGCCCCCCGCTCTACCCAGGCGCTCCTGCTGCTGGCTGTTCCCCTGGAGGAGCTGCAGACCTTTTGGCAAGCAGCAACTCCCGCCCCCCAACGACGCGCTACCCGCCAGCAGTGGCGCAAGTTTTTCTCCAGCGAGGGTCCAGGATGGCTGGGATCCCTCTTGGCGGGAGGATCGCTGGATTTTGAGCGCGAGGTGCAACCCTGGCTGGGAAAGAGTACACTCTTGGCCAGTTTGACGGAGGGGGGCACCTTGGTTGCCCTGGAAATCCGCAACCCGGCGCTGGCGCAATTTGAGCTCAACCTGTTGTGGGAGCGGCAGAGTTTGGCTGGGCTGCCGGTCCAGGTGGACACCTACAAGGGCATCCAGGTGGTCTCTAGTCCGCTGCCAGGGTTGCCGGGGTTTGCAGCAGCCCTCTTCGGGGAGCGCTATGTGCTGCTGGCGGAACAGGCTGCTGCCATTCGCACCGCCATCGATGCCTGGCAGGTGCCGCAGTTGTCGCTGCTAGCAGAGCCGCGGTTTCGGCAGGTCATTCAGCTGCTGCAGCCAGCGCCGGTGGGTTGGGCCTTCTGGCAAAATCCGCAACCGGCCTCCGCCGAAGGTTTGACCTTGCAGGCGGTGGGGCTGGGGCTAGGAGTGAGCTTTCAGGGCTTGCTGGCGGAAACGGCTGCCCTTTGGCATACGCCTGCCGACTTTGCCCTGCCCAGGGAGGAAGCTTTTCGTCCCCAGGTTATTGGCCACCTGCCCGACGAGACGCTAGCGCTGGTGTCCGGCGGGAACTGGGGCACCTTATGGCAGAGTTTGGGGCAGATGCAACCCTTGAGCCTCCTGGGGCTGCAGCTGGATCCCGGCCAATGGCTGCAGCGGTTGCCGTTGCCGGTGGAGCTGGCCTGGCAGCACTTGCTGCCGGAAAGGGGAGAGTTCGCTTTTGCCTTTCTGCCCACCGATGAGGGGCCGGCTTGGCTGTGGGTTGGCGAGATGCCGGATGCGCCAACCCTAGATCAGCGGGCCATCGCCCAAGGCTGGCAGGTGGTTTCTCTTTCAACAAAACACGGTCCTGTTACTGCCTGGAGCAAGCCGGCAGCCGAGGCTGTTCCCCAAGCCCTGCTCGCGTCCCTCTCGGCCCAGGTGTATCACGCCGACCGGGCAGGCTATTCTTATCTGGCTTCGTCGCTGGCGGCCTTGGAAGCGGCCCTGGCGGATCCCCCCTTGAGTGCTGCTCGCACCTGGCGCCGCCTGGTGGCTCCCCTCCCTCACCGCAACCTGGGCTATGGGTATGGGTCCCTGGACTTACTGGAAACTTGGCTGCCACAGCTGTCGGGATCCCGCTGGTCATCCACCCGCCTTGCCTTTGCCACCACGGCGCTGAGGCTGTCTGAGGCTCCCTACCCGGATCGGGGACGCTGGCTTCTCCAAAGGGGCAAGCTGTTTTGGCAGTGGTACTAGACGATCCAGGGATCCCGGCAGCCGGGGTAAATGTACTTGGCCAAATAGACTTGGTTGCCCGTCTCGTTCCATTCCACAAGATCAAAAATCTGGGTAAGCAGGAGCATCCCCCGCCCCGATTCCTCTGTTTCCAAAAGGCCGCAGCGGCAGCGCTGCAACTCCTGCTGGGGACGGAAGCCGGATCCCTGATCCCGCACTAGCCACTGGTACAAGCACTCAGAGCTGGCGTACTCGACAATCACCCTCTTATTGGGATCTAGGCGATTGCCATGGCGAACAGCGTTGATGATTGCCTCTTGCAAGCCCAGACGCACCTCTGCTCTCCAGGGGGCGGGAACTTTTGCAGTTAACACCTCCAGAACTGGCTGAGTATAGAGGGTGGAGGGAAAGCTGAGGACGCTCCAGGAGCAGTTGGCGGGCTTGAGAGAGAGGGCAATCACAGGGGCAGGTGGGGGCACAACGCTCTTTTTCCATTCTAGCCAATCCCCCTTGGCCTCCGCCCGGTCGGGCCAGATCCCGGCAGGGAGCCTTTTTGGCGTACCATCTTGAGTGGTGAAGCTCTTCGCGGTTACCCTGATTGGCTATGGTGATCAAAGTTGGGACGAAGGTTAGGGTGCGCTCTATCCAGGATCGCGGACAAGAAGAGGTGAGCGCGCTGGTGGGCAAGGAGGCCGTGGTCCTGGCACGGCGGGTAGTTGATGGCAGCGGCATCGGCTATATTCTGGAGTTTCCCGATCGCTCGCGGCACTGGTTTTTCGAGAGCGAGCTGGAAGCGGTCGATTCCGACCACGCTAACGAGGAGCCGAGGTGAGCAGTCTGGATAGAAACAGGGGCAGTTGCAGTCTTGGATCCCTTCTGCATCTGGGGCTATTTCCGCTTCAGGGAGCTGGCTCCTACCTACTTAAGGCCGCTGTTGTCCCGTTGCCGTTGTCTGGAGAGGTGGTCGTGGCTTCTCCTCCCCATTTGAATCGTCGTTTGCTGGCTCGCCAGATGGCCGCCCAGGTGGATGGCCTGACAGTCAAAATGGCTGCCGCTGCCCTGGAGGCGATGCTAGACAGCATTAGCCAGTGTCTAGCGGAAGGAGGATCTGTGCGGCTAGCGCGCTTTGGCACCTTCTTGCTGCGGCACCGTCCGGCCCGGCGAACCTATCACCCCCGCACCAAAGCTCCCATCCACATCCCGGCTGCCCAAGTGCCCCACTTTGTCCCCAGCCCAGAGCTGGGACGACCCAGGAGGGAACGCCAAGGAGACCCAGAAGCGCCGGCATCTGTCTAAAATGACCGTTTTGCTCTGGTTTCGCACCGATTTGCGCCTGCTGGATCACCAGCCGCTCACACGGGCATGCCAACAGGGCTCCTTCCTCATTCCCCTCTACTGCCTGGATCCCCGCCACTTTGGCCGGACGGCCTTTGGCTTTCCTAAGACCGGTCCTTTCCGCGCCCAGTTCCTGCTGGAAAGCCTGGCGGATCTGCGGCAGCAGCTCCGAGCCCGCGGCTCCGACCTCGTCATCCGCCAGGGCCAGCCGGAGCAGGTGATCCCAGCCCTGGTGCGGGAGTGGGGGGTGAAGGCCGTCTATGCCCATGCAGAAGTGGGCACGGAGGAGGAGGCGGTAGCCACTGCCCTCCAGGAAGCGCTTCAGAACTTGGGGATCCCGCTGCAGCTGGACTGGGGCCACACCCTCTACCACCCCGAAGATCTCCCCTTTGCTCTGGCAGAGCTGCCGGAGGTGTTCACCCGCTTCCGCCAGCAGGTGGAAGCCAAGGCCACCGTCCGCGATCCCTTGCCCATTCCTTCTCTCCCGCCGTTGCCACCGGGGCTGGATCCCGGCCCTCTGCCCACCTTGGCCGAGCTGGGGCTGAGCCTGCCTCCGCCGGATCCCCGCGCCCGCTTTGTCTATACCGGCGGCAGCACCGCCGCCCAGGCGCGTTTGCAGACCTATATCTGGGAGCTGGACCGGTTGCGCGTATACAAAGAAACCCGCAACGGCATGCTGGATCCCAACGACAGCTCGCGCCTTTCTGCCTGGTTGGCGCTAGGCTGCCTCTCCCCCCGCACCGTGTATGCCGAAGTCAAGCGCTACGAGCAGGAGCGGGTGCGCAACGAATCCACCTACTGGTTGGTGTTCGAGCTGCTGTGGCGGGATTACTTTCGCTTCATCTTGGCCAAGCACGGGGCCAAGCTGTTTCGCCCCTCGGGGATCCAGGGGATACCCATCCCCTGGCAGCAGGACTGGGACCGCTTTCAGGCCTGGTGTCGCGGTGAGACCGGCTACCCCCTGGTGGATGCCAACATGCGGGAGTTGGCGGCCACGGGGTTTATGTCCAACCGCGGGCGGCAGAATGTGGCCAGCTTTCTAACCAAAAACCTGGGGATTGACTGGCGCCTGGGGGCGGAATGGTTTGAGTCGCTGCTCATCGACTATGACGTGGCCAGCAACTATGGCAACTGGAACTACACCGCCGGTGTGGGCAACGACGCCCGCGGCTTCCGCTACTTCCACATTCCCAAGCAGTCCCGCGACTACGATCCCCAGGGCCACTACTTACGCCACTGGCTGCCGGAACTGGCCGGGATCCCGGGGGAGAAGATCCACGAGCCCTATCGCCTCAGCGCCGCTGAGCAAAAGCAGTTTGGCGTGCGGCTAGGGGTAGACTATCCCCGCCCTCTGGTGGATCTGGAAAAGTCCCTGCAGGCCAATCGGCGGGCTTACGAAGCGGCCTTGGCCCGCCACCGGCGCCGCTAGGGGGATCCCCTGGAAACGGGAGTAGCGGGCGGGGGGAGGAGGCGGCTAAGACGGCGCAAGCCGGGTAAACCGCTATCTGCCACTACCACGCTGCCATCCGGCAAAATGAGCAGATGGCCGGGCTGCTGGAAGCGGGCCGAGGAGGCGGGGCCATCCTGCCAGCCTGGCTCCTCCCCTCCGGCCAAGGTGGAGACTTGTCCATTGGGCTGCAGCCGCCGAATGCGCTGGTTATCTCGGTCGGCCAGCCAGAGGCTCCCCGACCCATCGAAGGCCAGCCCTGCAAGGGTTTGAAAACGGGCTTCCGCCAAGGAACCATCGCGGTAGCCCGCTTCTGGGCTGGAGAGGGTGGTCAGTTCTCCGTCGGCAGAGAGCCGGCGCAGGCGATGCCGGTCAGCGATCCAGAGATTCCCTTCCCTGTCCACCGCCAGGGCCGTGGGCTGCAGGAACTGGGCCTGTTCTGCCGGGCCATCGGCAGATCCCGGCTGCCCGGTGCCAGCCACTGTGGTCACCTCGCCGGCAGGGGTGATGCGGCGGATGCGGCGGTCGGCACGGTCGGCCACATAAAGGCTGCCATCTAGACCCAAGGCCAGGCCAAAGGGCTCGCGAAACTGGGCCTGGTCGCGCTTCCCATCGCGGTAGCCGGCTACACAAGTGCCAGCAAAGGTGGTTACCTGCCGCTGAGGGCTGATGTGGCGTAGGCAGTGGTTGCCGCTGTCGGCCACCCACAATCCCCCTTTGGGATCCCAGAGCAGCCCCTGGGGAGAATCGAACTGGGCCCGATCGGCTGCTCCATCCCGATAGCCGGCCTTGCCACTGCCGGCCCAAACCTCCAGTTCCCCTTCGGGAGAAAGGCGAAAAATCCGGTGCTGGGCCGGGTCAGCCAAGTAAAAGAACCCTTCCGGATCAACGGCAATGCCGCCAACCTGTTTGAGAGGGATCTCGGACTCGCCGCCGCCATCAGAGACGCTGTTCCTAGGAAGGACTGCCGAGGCGGTGCGGCCATTCAGCAAGGTCTCCACCCGCCAGGCTGAGGCTGCCGCCGCCGTAGGGGTGGGTGAGGGGGTAGGGGTCGGCCACTCGTAAACCAAGGTTCCCAACCCTTGCCCCGCCGCATCGGCAACGGCCACCCAAACGGTTCCGGAAAGGGAGGCCGGCGGCATCACCGTCAGGCGGTCGCTGCTGCGGGAGTGGATCTCCCCTTTCAAGCTGCGCTCGGGATTGGCGGCTGAAGCAAACAAAACCGTTTCCACCCGCTCCAGGTTTTCTCCTAACAGCAGCAGGGGCTGGCCGGGCGCCGGCACCCCCGACCCCGTATGCAGCAGCGGCACCTCTACCTCGGCGAGGACCAGCATGGCCAGGCGGCGATTGGTCCCGCCAGAAGCTCCAGAGCGGTCAGAAAGGGTCAGGGATCCCTTCCCTTGGGCCAAGGTGGTGGATCCCCGGTAGGCGACGGCACTGAGCTCCGCTTCGCCGGCGGGCGGGTTGGTAAAGGTGAAGGTGGCCGGCTGCCCTGGGCGCAGGGGCGCGGTGGCGGTTTGGCGATAGCTGCCCAGGGTAATGCTGAGGTCGATCCCTTCCACCCCCGGCCAGCTGGCGGTGCGGGCCAGCCAGCGCTCCACCTCGGAGACCGGCAGCTGGGCCACCAGATCGGATCCCTGTTCCTGGAGCAGCAAAACGATGCGGTTGCTGGGCACCGCCAAACCCGCTTGGCGGGCCTGTTCGAGTGTGAGGGCAAAGGCGGAGGGGGCGAGGGGAGTTGGAGTGGAAAGCGGCTGCAGGGCAGAAGGGGGAACGGCGCTGGGAGACAAATTAGAGGAAACAAGCTTGCCGCAGGCCGAGAGGGCCAGCACCAAGACACTGAGCGCTGGCAAGGATACTGGTGGAGGGGAAACCCGTCGTGGCATGATGCAGCTCACCCTCTCCCCCAGGCGGGGAAACGGCAGGAACCCAAACCCTCACGTTTCCTGCAGCCAGCCGGGCCCCAGCGGTTGGTCGACAAAGGGAAGTCCCTTGGCCACCCTCTCCGGCCTTGAAGCCTAACCCTCTTCATCTCCAACCGGACTCACCTATGGGTGAGTCCCCCTCCTCACTCTACCTATCCTTACTCAAATCCTCTTCGCACAGCCAGAGGTCAATCCAACTCGGCCCTGTGGCTAACCTTCCGGAATTGGCCACCCTCGTGGATAAATCAAATAGACAGTACCGCCGGAGTGTGCCAACCACAAAGACTCCAGCTGGTCGCGGCGGTAGGTGCGGCGAACCTCTGCGTGGGTCGGGGCCGCCGGGTCGTGGAGGATGGGATCCCCTTGGTTATCGAACCCCACCAGGACTGCCAGATGGCCGTTGCTGCGGGGGATCGGCGCCCCCTCTAGCTCGCCCTCACCCCAGGCGTAGCTAAGGATTACCGGCACCCCCGCCGCAATCCAGGCTTCTGCTTGGGCCAGGCTCTGCAGCCGCGCCACCAGGCCGGCCAAACCTCGCTCGGCGGCATAAGCCACATTGAAGGCCCAGTTGCCGTGGCCCTGGTAAACCCGGTCGTACACCCCGGCCACCGCGGCGCGCACCAACGGCTCACAGGGGCGGGGATCCCGCTGCCAGTAGGCCATCACCATGGCCAAAGCGGTGGGGCTGCACCAAGCTGCTCCCCCGTCGGCGTAGACCATCTGGGAACACAAGGGCAGATCCAAGACCTGGCCCCAGCGGCTGGGATCCCCAGGGGGGAGGTGGCTGGGCTGGGCTGGCTGGTTGGAAAAGGCAACCGCCACCTGATCCACAAGGGGGGAACGGCCTGGCTCTTGCGTGAACAGGCGCACCCTGACCTGAAAAGCTTCGGCCCCCCTTTGGGTATCCTGGAGCACCAACACATCCGTGTTGAGGTTGCCGTCCTCATCTGCCTGCCCGCCCACGGAGTGGCTGGCCAGGGTGGCCGGATCGGCGGCCCACACGCCAGCGTGATACCACTTTGTCCAGTGCCCCGCAAGCTTGGCCCGGATCCCCACTTCCAGCCAGGTGCCGGGGGGCGTGGTGGCATTCCAGGAGACGATCGCTTCCACCAGAGGAAAGCTGGCGGGAACCTCCGCGCTGACGGCTTCTCCCACCCAATAGCGGCCGGGGGGATAAAAAGGCCGGCCCTGAAACGCCGACTCAGGCCCTTCAAGGCTGACTTCTTGGCGCCAGCCCTCTGGATCCAAAACCAATTGCCCTTGGGCATTCAGCCGGATCCCGCGGGCTGACCAGTCCTGAAAACCTTGGGGGGCATGCCAGCGCCGCAAGCCGGTGCGGTAGGTGGAGGGGATCTGGGCCTGCATTGCCAGGAGTCCTGGGGAAGTGGGAACCGGCTGGGCCAACGCCGGCAGAAGCAGTACAGTCACGCTAGCCAGCCCGAGCAGACCCTGCCAACCGCTCCAGCCTTTCGCAACCCCCATGCTCTGCTTGCCCCCACTAGTAGCGCGACACTGCCGGGTGCCCCTTAATGTACCAGCGCCAGGGGAGCTCCACGCCGCGGGTAATACCGATGCGGGTGGTCTGGACAATGGTCCATTGGGCTGGCCCAGAGGGGGATCCCTCCAGCCAAATGCCTTCCTGACCGGCTTCCACCCGCTCCAGCCGCCAGCCGTTGTGGGATCCGTCGATGCGCAGCGCCTGGCAGAGCAGGCCCGGCCCTGCCGCCACCCGCGCCGGTTTCCGTCGTTTATTGGCCGGGATCCACTCCGGCAGGCAATCCAACTGGGCTGCCCGGATCAGCACTGCTGACGCGATCCCTTCGGCCCCAGTGACGATATTTAGACAGTGGTAGAGGCCGTAGATGCGATAGACGTAGAGATGCCCTGGCGGCCCAAACATCACCTGGTTGCGCCGGGTTTTGCGGCGATAGGCGTGGCAGGCCGGATCCCCAGCTGTATAGGCTTCTGTTTCCACGATCTGGGCCCGCACCTGCAGCCCATCGGCAAATTGCCGCACCAGCACCATGCCCAGCAAGGCCGGTGCCACCAGCGGCGCCGGCTGGCTTAACCAGTCCCTGGGATCCACAGCAGGCTCGGCAGCCCTCAGCCGCCGGCAACAGCAGGGACGATGCTCACCTCATCCCCATCCTGAAGAGGCGTGTCGGATCCCTGAAGGAAGCGAATATCTTCGCTATTGACATAGAGATTAACAAAGCGGCGCAATTCCCCCTTTTCATCGCACAGCCGCGCCTTGATGCCTGGATAGCTTTGCTCCAAGGCCTCCAGCAGCTCCCGAATGGTGGATCCCTCGCAACTGACCACCTCCTGATCCCGGGTGAGCGCCCGCAGCGTGGTGGGAATTAACACCTTGACCGCCATAAGTCCAATGCTTTGTCCATTGACCAACATTAGAAGACTAGGGTAGCAGCACCCCATCGCTGCCGTGAATCACGCCGTAAGTTCACGCTGGCCCCTTCGACCCGGATGCTGCCATTGGATGGATCCAGCGGCAGCCCTGCCAAGGGGGTAGGGAGGATCCCGCTTGGCCGGCTGCAACCACGTCTCCACAGTGCCCGGCAGCAAGTGCCCAAAGGCCAGATTGGAAGGGGCAAAGGCGAAGAGGCATGGTGCAGAGCTCTTGAGCACTTGGGTTTGGGAGGGGGATCCCCCTCGCTTTAAACCGAAGCCTCCTGCCAGTCCAGCCGCTCCAACGTACGGGCCCGCTCCAGCGCCTGTTCAAAGCTCTCCAGCTTAGGCGAGATCACCAGCGGATGGCCCACCTGCGCCTGCACCGCCTCCTGGGTCTTCAAGCCATTGCCGGTAATGTAGGCAACCGTAACCGCCTCGGGATCGAGGTGGCCAGCTTCGGCCAGGTGTTTGAGCACGGCGATGGTGGTACCGCCGGCCGTCTCAGTGAAGATACCTTCGGTCTCGGCCAGGAGCTTGATGCCAGCGACAATCTCAGGATCCGTAGCCGTCGCGATCTGGCCGCCGGTCTTGCGGGCAATCTCCAAGGCGTAGATGCCGTCGGCAGGGTTGCCGATGGCAATCGACTTAGCAATGGTGTTGGGCTTAACGGGAGTAACAAAATCCCGTCCTTCGCGAAAGGCCTGGGCAATCGGTGCACAGCCCTGAGCCTGGGCGCCATGGAAGGTAACCGGCTTCTCCGCCACCAGCCCCACCTTCACAAACTCCTGAAAACCTTTGTAAATCTTGGTGTACAGGGATCCGGACGCCAGCGGGATCACCACCTGATCCGGCAGTTGCCACCCCAGTTGCTCCACCACCTCGTAGGCCAGGGTTTTCGAGCCTTCTGCGTAGTAGGGGCGCAGGTTGATGTTGACAAAGCCCCAGCCGTAGCGATCGGCCACCTCGGCGCAGAGGCGATTGACCTGGTCGTAGTTGCCCTCCACCGCCATGACGATGGGGTTGTAGATGAGGGATCCCAGCACTTTGCCCGCTTCTAAGTCCGCTGGGATGAAGATGACACAATCTAA
This sequence comes from Synechococcus sp. OH30, assembly GCF_047462175.1. Lineage (NCBI taxonomy): Bacteria > Bacillati > Cyanobacteriota > Cyanophyceae > Synechococcales > Synechococcaceae > Synechococcus > Synechococcus sp. OH30. The sequence continues at coordinate 122,780 of NZ_JANSIP010000004.1, forward strand.
GCCAGCGTGGGCGGCAATGGCGGCGGTGGAGTTGGCCAGATTGCCCGTGCTGGCGCAGGAAACGGTGGTAAAGCCCAGCTCCTTGGCGCGGGTTAGGGCCACCGACACCACCCGATCCTTAAAGCTGAGGGTGGGCATGTTGACGGCGTCGTTTTTGAGGTAGAGGTTTTTCAACCCCAACCGCCGGCCCAGCCGCTCCGCTTTCACCAGCGGGGTCATGCCGGTGCCCACATCGATGGGCCGCTCCGAAACCACCGGCAAAAAAAGCCGATAGCGCCAGATGGACAGCGGCCCGGCCTGGATGCTCTGCCGGCTGACGGCGCCCTTGAGCCAGTCATAGTCGTAGACCACTTCGAGGGGGCCAAAACACAGGTCGCACACGTGCTTGGCAACCGGCTCGTACTCGGCCCCACATTCGCGGCAGCGCAAGCGGCTGAAGCCCACCTGGGGGTTGCGCAGGGCAGGGCTGAGCGGGCGTTGAGAAAGGGTTTGCGTCATAGGAAGCCTCAGGCAGGAGAAAGGGCTGGATCTGGTTGACCCATCGTCGAGGCCAATCTTATCACCCCCGATCTACCCCGTCAACTAAATCCGACTAAAATAGTCTGGATTAGATCTGGCCGGAAGGCAGGCGATGGGCGAGGGACTGAAAAGCCCCGCCGTCTCAAGCGCTGCCCCTCTCGCTAAACTGGAAAAAAATTGGGATCCCGCTATTTAGCGGCGAAGGCCACCGTATGCTCAAAGTTGGACGGGAGAACGTGGACTTTCTCGACCACTACGACGTGATCGTCGTGGGTGGGGGGCATGCTGGCTGTGAAGCGGCCCTGGCAGCAGCACGCTTGGGCTGCAATACCTTGATGCTGACGTTGAACCTGGACAAGATTGCCTGGCAGCCCTGTAACCCCGCCGTCGGCGGCCCGGCCAAGTCGCAACTGGTGCACGAAATCGATGCCCTCGGCGGCGAGATGGGCAAGGTTACCGACCGCACCTACTTGCAGAAGCGGATCCTCAACCGCTCGCGGGGGCCAGCGGTGTGGGCCTTGCGGGCGCAAACCGACAAGCGGGAGTACGCGCGGGTGATGCGCTCAGTGGTGGAAAACCAACCCAACCTGACGCTCCGCGAGGGCACCGTCACCGACCTGGTGCTGGGGCGCAACGATGAGGTGGTGGGCGTGGTTACCCACTTTGGCAGTGTCTTCGGCTGTCGGGCGGTGATCCTGACCACCGGCACGTTTCTGGGAGGGCGCATCTGGATTGGCCGCCACTGGCAACCTGCCGGCAGGGCGGGGGAATTTGCCGTCGAGGGGCTGACCGACACCCTGCGCCAACTGGGCTTTGAGACAGGCCGGCTGAAAACTGGCACCCCTGCCCGTGTGGATCGCCGCAGCGTCGATTTTTCGGTGATGGAGCGGCAGCCAGGGGATCCCGACGTGCGCTGGTTTAGCTTTGACCCAGCGGTGTGGGTGCCGCGGGAGCAGATGGACTGCTACCTCACCTACACCACCCCAGAGACGCACCGCATCATTCGGGAGAACCTCCACGAAACTCCTGTCTACGGCGGTTGGGTGGAGGCCAAAGGGCCGCGTTACTGCCCCAGCATTGAAGACAAGATCGTGCGCTTTGCCGACAAAGAGAGGCACCCGGTCTTCATCGAGCCAGAGGGGCGAGATCTGCCGGAGCTCTACATCCAGGGGTTCTCGACGGGGATGCCAGAGAAAATCCAAATCCAGATGTTGCGCTCCTTGCCCGGCCTGGAGCGGTGCGTGATGCTGCGGCCTGCCTACGCGGTGGAATACGACTATCTACCGGCTACCCAGCTCTACCCCACCCTAATGACCAAAAAAGTGCAGGGGCTCTTCTGCGCCGGCCAAATTAACGGCACCACCGGCTACGAGGAGGCGGCAGCCCAGGGTCTGATCGCCGGGATCAATGCCGCCCGCCTAGTGCAGGGCAAGCCGCTGGTGACGCTGCCGCGCGAGTCCAGCTACATCGGCACCCTCATCGACGACCTCTGCACCAAAGAGCTGCGGGAGCCCTACCGCATGCTCACCAGCCGCTCCGAATACCGCCTCATCCTACGTGCTGACAACGCCGACCAGCGCCTTACTCCTCTGGGGCGAGAGTTGGGCCTCATCGACGACCGCCGCTGGGCTCTTTTCCAGGCCAAGCAAGCCCGCCTTGCCGCTGAGATCGAGCGCCTGGAAACCCAGCGGGTCAAAGCCCACGACCCCGCCGGGATCCACCTTAGCCAACTGACTGGCCAGGGGATCAAAGGATCCGCCACCTTAGCCGAGCTCCTGCGCCGCAACCAGATTCACTATGCCAACCTACTGGAGCTGGGGTTGGGCAATGAGGAGCTGGATCCCTTTGAGCAGGAGGCAGCAGAAATTGCCGTCAAATACAGCGGCTACATCCAGCGGCAGCAGAACCAAATTGAGCAGGTGAGCAAGCAGTACCACCGCCCCCTGCCCCCCGATCTGGACTACCACTCCATCCCCACCCTCTCCAAAGAGTCGCGGGAGAAACTGGCGGCCGTCCGCCCCCTGACGGTGGGCCAGGCCGCTCGCATTGGCGGCGTCAACCCCGCCGACATCAACGCCCTGCTCATCTACCTCGAGGTGCGGCAACGTCAGAGGGCCACGGCAGAACCCGTTAGCACCTCGCGGTAATCTCTGCCCCCCTTGCCGTAGAGGGCAGGGATCTCTTCTAGGGGCAGGCGCGAAGCCACGCCTAGATCCAGGGGCGAGACCTCCCCGCGCAGCCAGTGGCAGAGGCCAGCTGCCCCAATCATGGCGGCGTTGTCGGTACAGAGGGCAACAGGCGGGATGATCACCCGCAGGCCCTTGTGGCGGCCCGCTTCCAGCAGGCGAGCCCGCAGCTCCCGGTTGGCGGCCACCCCCCCTGTAACCAGCAGGGTCGAGAGGCCCAGCGCCTCGGCACAGGCCACCGCTTTTTCGGTCAGCACGCGGGTGAGGCAGGCCTGGAAGCTGGCGGCAATATCGGCCACGGGCAGTTCCCGGCCTTCTTGCTGCAACTGTTGGACTAGGCGCAGCACCGCTGTCTTCAAGCCGCTGAAGCTGGTGTCGTAGGGGTGATCTAGCCTGCCCGCAGGCAGGGGAAAGCGGTTGGGATCCCCTTGTTGCGCCCAACGGTCGATCGGGGGCCCGCCGGGGTAGCCCAGCCCCAGCAGCCGCGCCACCTTGTCAAAGGCTTCGCCGGCAGCGTCGTCGCGGGTGCGGCCTACCGTCTGGTACTCCCCGTAGTCCTTCATCCAGATCAAGCTGGTGTGGCCCCCTGAAACCAAAAGGCAGAGACAAGGGGGGCGCAAGTCGGGCTCGGTCAAAAAACCGCTGAAGAGGTGGCCCTCCAGATGGTGCACCCCAATCAAGGGTTTGTCGTAGAGCAGGGCCAAGGTCTTGGCCGCCATCAGCCCCACCAGCAGGGATCCCACTAGGCCCGGCGCACAGGTAACAGCAATGGCATCCAGATCGGCCACGCCCAGCCCGGTCTCCTGCAGCGCTGCCTCCAGCACAAAGGGCAGGGTTTCCACATGGCGGCGGGAGGCCACCTCCGGCACCACGCCTCCGTAAGCTGCATGGAGGTCAATCTGGCTAGCCACCACAGAGCTAAGCTGCCGCGGGGCAAAGGTTGGCCAGCTCGGCTCCCCCTCCACCACCGCCACAGCCGTTTCGTCGCAACTGGTTTCGATAGCGAGGACGCGGGCCATGGGAGAGCAAGGGAAGGAAAAGGGGTAGGAATGCTTGAGGATCCTTAAGAATTGTGTGAGCTAAAACCCGGGATCCGTCGAGGCGAAGCACTCGGGAGTATGATACTAACCGTTTAGTGCCCGTTTCTGCACTAAGCATTCCTGCCCATTGAGCATCATCCTAGACCCCTAGCTCAAGGACACATCCTGCCATGCGAACCCTTTTGAGTCTTCTTTTGGCCCTTTGCCTAGCGCTTGGTTTTACCCAGGCTGTGCAGGCAGAGCCCTTGATTGGTTTGAAGCCTTGCAGCGAAGTTCCCGCTTTCCAGGCCCTGCGAGAGCAGCGCCTGAGCAGCCTCGAAGAGAAAATCCGCAATGCCAGCCCCGAGTTGGCTCCTCTTTACCAGCAAAAGTTGGTCCAAACCGAAAAGCGTTTTGAACGCTACAGCAAGCTGCTCTGTGGCGAGGAAGGCTTGCCCCACCTAGTTACCGATGGCCGCTGGAGCCATGCCGGTGAGTTTCTCATCCCTGGCTTACTTTTCCTCTACATTGCCGGCTGGTTGGGCTGGGCAGGCCGCTCCTACCTGATTGCCGTTCGCGATAGCGATGAGCCGGAGATGAAAGAAAGTATCATCGACGTCCCCTTGGCACTGCGCTGTTTCCTGACAGCTTTGGCTTGGCCCGCAGCTGCCCTCAAGGAAATTGCCAGTGGTGACATTCAAGAGCCGGAGGAGGCTGTTCCCATCTCTCCTCGCTGAGGAAGGGATCTTGCCTGATTAGCTTAAGTCAACCCATTCCCTGTGAGAGGTCGATATGGCTGATTTCACCAAATTTCTCACCACAGCTCCGGTAGCCCTCATTTTGTTTTCTAGCTTCGTCCTTGCCCTTTTTATTGAGATCAATCGCTTCTTCCCCGACATTTTGACGTTCTAACTCAGAGGGTCAGGGATCCCCACCAAGCCATGGGGATCCCTGCTTAATTTCCTTGGCTTCTCTTGGCCTGACACAAGATTGCCCCATGCTTGAGCCCACTGTCGAGGAATACATCACTGTCCCCGAAGGGGATCCGCAAATTGGCAACCTGCAGACCCCAATTAACCATGCGCCTGCTGTTCGTCTCTTCTTAAATTGGCTGCCGATCAACCGCCCGGGAGCCAGCCCCATCTGGCGAGGTCTGGAAATTGGCATGGCCCACGGCTATTGGCTGGTGGGGCCCTTTGCCAAGCTTGGGCCTTTGCGCAACGAGCCCATTGGCCTGCTGAGCGGCTTCTTGGGAGCCTGTGGTCTCATTTTGATCCTGACGGCGGCCCTCTCGCTCTACGGCAGCGTCTCCTCGCCGCGCCATGGTGGGTCAGGGCAGGGATCCCAGTCTTGGAGCGAATTGGCTGCCGGCTTTTTAATAGGGGGGATGGGGGGAGCCATGGTTGCTTACCTGCTTTTGCTCAATGGGGATCTCCTGTTTCCCCCCCTTCGCTAAGTTTCCAGCATTTTTTGGGAGCAGCCGTGACTAATCCACTCCTTGATCCCACTTCTGAGAGATTGTCGTTGACCGAGATCCGTCGCCTGTCGCCAGCTGCTCTAGCCTACTTGGGGGATGCCATTTACGAACTGCACGTGCGGCGGCAACGGTTGTTTCCCCCAGATCGCCTGGAGCGCTACCATCAGCAAGTGGTGAAGCGAGTGCGTAGCTCGGCTCAGGCCAAGTTACTGTTAGCGCTGCTACCTTATCTCAGCCCTGAAGAGCAGGCTATTGTCCGCTGGGGCCGCAATGGTTGTGGTCGCCCACCCCGGCATCTAAGCCTAGTTGACTATCAGAATGCCAGTGGCCTGGAAACTATCCTGGGCTACCTCTACCTCACCAATCCCGACCGCTTGCGCTCTATTCTTGCCCTCACCGATGTTTTGGCTGAGACGATAGACGACTAGGAAGGTTAGGATCAGCCTCTGCTCGGCACCGTTTTCTTTCCTCTCATGCCTAAGCCTTCTCAGCCCAAAGCTCCTCTACAACTTTCTCGCCCACGCAAGTTGCGGCAACCCACGGATCCCAAGGCCGAGGCGGAACAAGAGATCATCTACGGTCGCCAAACGGTATTGGCGGCCCTGCGGAGCGGCGCTACCCTCAACCGGGTTTGGGTGGTGCCAAAGCTGCGGTATAGCCCCCAGTTTTTGTCACTCTTGGAGGAGGCCAAAGCGCGCGGCACGGTTATTGATGAGGTCTCTCCCCAGCGGCTAAACCTCCTCACCGGCGGAGCTAACCATCAAGGGATCGCTGCCCAGACCACCCCCTATTGCTACGTGGATCTAGAAGAGCTGGTGGAACAGAGCCGCCAGGCTAGCCCCCAGCCGGTGCTGGTGGTGCTAGACGGGATCCAGGATCCCCACAACCTGGGGGCCATTGCCCGCAGCGTGGAGGCGTTTGGCATGCAGGGGATGGTAATCCCGCAGCGGCGGGCGGCAGGCGTTACCGCAACCGCGATGAAGGTGGCAGCGGGGGCCCTCTCTACCCTGCCGGTGGCGCGGGTGGTGAACTTAAACCGCGCCCTGGAATACCTCAAAGAGCAGGGGTTCTGGATCTATGGCACCACCAGCCAAGGGGCTGCCCCTGTCTATAGCGCCGACTTTCGCCGACCCGTTGCCTTGGTAATTGGATCCGAAGGGGAAGGCATCAGCCTACTCACCCAGCGCCACTGCGACCAACTGCTGTCGATTCCCTTGGCAGGCCGCACCCAGAGTTTAAATGCCTCGGTGGCAGCAGGCATCGCCCTTTATGAGATCCACCGGCAGCGCTCCCCCCACCGGCTCAAACGCGCCGAGACTGAAACAATTCTCAACAAATCCTCAACGAAGGCAGTAGAATCTAGGTGATTGCAAAAGATCCTGAGTCATCCTTTGCGCTTAATAGGGGGGGATGGATCCCGTGGGCAACCCTTTGGTCTGGCTGTTGGATAGGCTGCGCGGCTTAGCGGTCTGGATTGAGATCACCACCGACGACTGCACCTACTACTACGGCCCCTTCGCCAGCGAGAAAGAAGCGGAAGCGCACAAAAGCCACTACATCGCCGACCTAAAGGCGGAGGGGGCTGAAAAGATCGAGGTTCAGATAAAGAAAATGCGCCAGCCGCAGACGCTGACGGTGGTTCACACCCCTTCACAGGTGGGTTCTTGAGGTTCGCTATGGTTTACCAGATCACTGTCCATCATCGGGGCCAGACCTACCAGTTTCCTGCCGCGGCGGATCAGACGGTTTTACAGGCAGCTCTCGAGTACGGCCTGGAGCTACCTTCCTCTTGTCAGGCGGGAGTCTGCACCACCTGTGCGGGGCGGCTAAAGTCGGGATCCGTAGCCCAGCCTGACGCAATGGGGATCGGGCCGGAACTCAAGGCTCAGGGCTTTGTTCTGCTGTGCGTAGCCTACCCTACCTCCGACTTGGAGGTGGAAACGGATCAAGAGGAGGAGGTTTACCGCTTGCAGTTTGGCTCCTAGCCCTGGTCTAGCATCAAGTATCTCCAAGCTGTGAAGCTCCATTTTCTGTGTCTAGCTTTGCCCCTAAGTTTGCCGCTTTCTGCTTCTCAAATAGAGGGATCCCTTCTCCAACAAGTGGCCCAAGAGCTGGGGCAGCCAGCCCGCCTCCTGCGCTGGAGTCTGACGGCGGTGGAGGGGGAGAGGGTTTGGGTGGAGGTGGTGGCTACCACGGACGAGGCGAGTTGGGTTTAGGCTATAGAAATGGCTAGTGGTACCCCCGGCAGTTGCCATGTCTGTCTCCAAACCTGAAGCGGCCCCAGCTCCAACTTTGGCCGAGCAGCGTCCCCCTGTGGCCCTCACCATCGCCGGCTCCGATAGCGGCGGCGGAGCAGGCATTCAAGCGGATCTGCGCACTTTTGCCTTCCAGCGCGTTCACGGCACTTCTGCCCTTACCTGCGTAACTGCCCAGAATACCCTGGGGGTTAAGCGAGTGGATCCCCTACCCCCGGAGGCGGTGGCTGCCCAGATTGAGGCGGTAGTGGAAGACATTGGGGTGCAAGGGATCAAAACCGGCATGTTGCTCAATGCCGAGATTGTGGGGGAGGTGGCCCGCCAGGTGGAACGCTGGGCGCTGCAGCCGCTGGTAGTGGATCCGGTGATGGTCTCCCGCACGGGGGCCAAGCTGCTGGCGGAGGATGCCATCCAGGCCATCCGCGAGCGGCTGATCCCTCTGGCTCAGGTCGTTACCCCCAACCGCTACGAGGCTCAGATTTTGGCAGGGATGGAGCTGCAGTTGCTGGCGGATATGGAGGAAGCGGCCCGCCGCATCCACGCCCTGGGCTGTAAGGCTGTACTCGTCAAGGGGGGAGGTATGCCAGGGGAACTGCAGGGGGTGGATGTGTGGTTTGACGGCGAGCGGCTGGAGGTCCTCAAAAGCGAGCGCATCCCCACCCGTCACACCCACGGCACCGGCTGCACCCTCTCGGCAGCCATTGCGGCGCAACTGGCTTGGGGAAAGGATCCCCTGACGGCAACGCTGGCAGCCAAGGCCTATGTTACCGACGCCCTGCGTCATCCTCTGGCCATCGGCGCAGGACAAGGGCCGGTAGGGCACTTCTACCCGCTGCTGCAGTCCTAGCCCTTCCCAGAAAGCAAGCTTGGTGGCACGGGCTCACCCTGCTGGGGGAGGATTGGCTAGAGCAGTTCCCGCACGTCCACCACTTTGCCGCTTACTGCCGCTGCCGCCACCATGGCCGGGCTCATCAGCAGGGTGCGTCCCGTGGGGGATCCCTGGCGGCCCTTGAAGTTGCGGTTGGAAGAAGAGGCGCTGATTTGCCGGCCTACCAGGCGGTCTGGGTTCATGGCCAAGCACATGGAGCAGCCGGGATCCCGCCACTCAAACCCTGCCGCCTCAAAGATCTCGCGCAGGCCCTCGCGTTCCGCCTCCTGCTTGACCTGCTCCGAGCCAGGCACGACAAACGCCTTCACTCCAGGCGCTACCCGCCGTCCTTTGGCAATCTTGGCCGCCTCCCGTAAATCACTCAAGCGGCCATTGGTGCAGCTGCCAATGAAGCAGACATCCACTGGCGTGCCCACAATGGGATCCCCAGGCCGCAAACCCATGTAGGCATAGGCTTCCCTAGCCAGCTCCCGCTCGCTTTCTGGCAGCTCCTCGGGAGCAGGGATCCGCTCGTCTACCCCAATGTTTTGGCCGGGGGTAATCCCCCAAGTTACCGTGGGGGCAATCTCAGAGGCCTGAAACACCACTACATCGTCATAGACAGCGTCGGCGTCGCTGGCTAAGCTTTTCCACCAGGCCACTGCCTCCTCCCAGTCGGATCCCTGAGGAGCAAACTCCCGTCCCTTTAGGTACTCAAAGGTTACCGCATCGGGATTAACGTAGCCGCAGCGGGCTCCCCCTTCAATGGACATGTTGCAGAGGGTCATGCGCTCCTCCATGCTCATTGCCTCGATGGTGCTGCCGCCGTACTCGTAGGCGTAGCCCACCCCGCCTTTGACCCCCAGCTTGCGGATGATGTGCAGGATAACATCCTTGGCGTAAACTCCTGGCCCCAGGCTGCCCTGGACCTCGATACGGCGCACCTTGAGCTTAGACAGGGCCAAGGTTTGGGTGGCCAGCACGTCCCGCACCTGGCTGGTGCCAATACCAAAGGCAATTGCTCCAAAGGCGCCGTGGGTAGAAGTATGGCTATCGCCGCAGGCAATGGTCATCCCTGGCTGCGTCAGCCCTTGCTCCGGCGCAATCACATGCACGATCCCCTGCCGACCGGAGCCGCTGTTGTAAAAGCGGATGCCGTATTGGCGACAGTTGCGCTCCAGCTCCTGGATCATCTCCTCCGCCAAGGGATCCGCAAAGGGCCGCGTCCGGTTGTCCGTGGGAATGATGTGATCCACTGTAGCCACGGTGCGCTCCGGGAAGAGAACCGGCAGATGGCGCTCCCGCAGCATGGCAAAAGCCTGGGGGCTGGTCACCTCGTGGATGAGGTGCAGGCCGATAAACAACTGCGTCTGCCCCGAGGGCAGAACCCGCACCGTATGGGCGTCCCAGACCTTGTCAAAAAGCGTTCTTTCGCTCATCTTCCTCTCTAGCCCGCGGCCAAGCCGATCTTTCTTAACTTAATTTCTCTCAATTCTAAGGTTTGCCAAGGCAGGGGCGGCCAGGGCCCTTTTCCCAGCCAAGCTAGCGGGCACCTCTAGGGGGGGTCAAGCGGCTGGGGATCCGGCTCGAGCAAAATGCCGGTGGGAGCAGATTGGGTTACCCAGAAATCCACCTCCGGAAAGTGGCGACGCAGGCTGTCGCGGGCTTGGGCGGCCAATTCCAGGCTGGGCATGATCCCAAACACCGTCGGCCCCGAGCCCGACATCAAGGCCCCCCATGCCCCTGCCTCAAGCAAGGCCTGGCGCAATTTTCCCACAATGGCGTACTCCGCCAAAACCGGCTGTTCCAGATCGTTGCGCAAACTGCGGGCCAAGGCCAGCAGATCCCGCTGCTCCAGAGCAGCCAGCACCTGGGGCAAGCTCGGCAAGGAGGACGCGGCAGAAGGTAAGGAAGCGGCAGGGCGAGTGCGAAAGGCCTGATAGGCCCAGGCGGTGGAAACCCCTAGATACCGGGGCTTGGCCAAGAGCAGGGGGATCCCTTCCCAGTCGGCCAGGGGCTGTAAAACTTCTCCCCGCCCCGTGGCTAGCTGCGTCCCTCCCTGTACGCAGAAGGGAATATCGGATCCCAGACGCGCCGCCAAGTTCTGGAGCTCTCCTACCGTTAGGCCCAAGCCCCAGAGCTGGTTGAGTCCCACCAAAACTGCCGCCGCATCCGCTGAGCCGCCCGCCAAGCCCGCTGCTACTGGGATCTGTTTTTCCAGCTGGATCTCCACTCCCAGATCGGCCTGACATTCCTTTTGCAGCAGCTCAGCCGCTTGGTAGGCTAGGTTACGGCCATCTGCCGGCACCTCCGGGTGGCTGCAGATTAGGTGGATGCCGTGGGCACGGCGCTGGAGACGCACGCGATCTGCCAAAGCAATGCTCTGCAGGATCATAGCCACCTCGGAATAGCCATCGGGGCGGGATCCGAGGATTTCCAGGTAAAGATTGATCTTGGCGCGGGCAATCAGGGTACAGGCTTGCATGGGGTGAGAACGGGGTTGGCAATGCATCTCCACTCCCCTCAGCCTGTCCAGACCAACGCAAACACAGACCTCATCTGGGGAGCCCTTTCAGCCCGATTCTAAGGCAAGGGATCTGGGTAGAACCCTGGGGCTAGCTACTTTTTGCTGCAGCTATTCCAGACCTGATAAAGTTTTGGCACCCTCTGCCTCACCACTGCCCCATGAGCAAGCCCAAAGTTGGGATCCTCTACAACGACGCCAAGCCCGCCGCCAAGCGCAGCAGCGAAACCTTGGCCCGCTGGTTTCAAGAACAGGGCTGGGAGGTCTGTGTTGCCCCCAACTGGGGCGGCATTCTCGGCTACGCTAAGCCCGATAGTCCCGTTTGCTTGACGAAGGTGGACAGCTTGGCCCCCGCCGGCTTTGACGAAAGCATGAAGTTTGCCGTGGTGCTGGGGGGAGATGGCACTGTTTTGGCAGCAGCCCGGCAACTGGCCCCCAAAGGGATCCCTTTGCTGGCCGTGAACACTGGCCACTTGGGCTTTCTGACGGAGACCTACCTCAGCCACCTAGAAGAGGCGGCCAAGGCAGCCATTGCCGGCGAGTACATCCTAGATCGCCGCAGCATGCTGCTGGTGCAGGCCTACCGCGGCCATGAGTTGCGCTGGGAGGTGCTCAGCCTCAATGAAATGGTGCTGCACCGCGAGCCCTTGACCAGCATGTGCCACTTTGAAGTAACCATTGGGGAGCACTCACCTTTGGATGTAGCTGCCGACGGCATCATTTTAGCCACCCCCACTGGCTCGACGGCCTATGCCCTTTCGGCGGGAGGGCCTGTCATCACTCCCAGTCTGCCGGTGTTGCAGTTGATCCCTATCTGTCCCCACTCAATGGCCTCACGGGCTCTGGTTTTTCCCGATTCGGAAGAGGTGTGGATCAGCCCCGCCAGCCCCCAACCGCTGGTTTTGGTAGCCGACGGCAATGCCGGCTGCTACATCCTGCCAGAAGACCAAATCCGCGTTGTCCGCGCCCCCTACTGGACAGATTTGATTCGCCTCCGCCGACCGGAGTTCTTCCGCGTCATGCGCGAGAAGTTGGGCTGGGGCCTAACCTATGCTTCTAAGCCTACCTCGGTAGAGCTGCCCTAGCCGGAGAACTTAGGAGTCCTGCACAAGTTGTTGGTCTTGGGAGGCCGTTGGATGGAGGCGCTGCCGAAGACCCGCTTGCCGGTGCCCGCATCCCCTAAAAACTTGCTGTTGACGCCGCCAAAGCAATCCACAAAACCCAAGGGGCGACGCTGTGGGTAGTCTAGCAAAGGGATCCGCCTAGGGATGGATAGTTCCGTCGGGGAGGATGGCCCCGCTCAAGTCGACAAATCGATCCCAGCCGGGACTTAGTTTTGCGCCCTTTAGGTTTGCTCCTCTCAGATCCGTGCCGTCCAGGTTTGCTCCCCTTAGCTCGGCCCCACTCAGGTTGGCTTGCCACAGGTCGGCCCCGCTCAGGTTGGCCCCGCTCAAGTTGGCCCCGCTCAGCTTGGCCAAGATCAAGTTAGCCCCGCTCAGGTCGGCCCCGCTCAGGTTGGCCCCGCTCAGGTCGGCCCCACTCAGCTTGGCCTGGCTTAGGTCCGCCCTGCTCAGACTGGCCCCGCTCAGGTTGGCCCCGCTCAGGTTGGCCTGGCTCAGGTCAGCTTTGCTTAGCTTGGCCCAGCGGAAATCTCGCTCTCCCGCTTCATACCTTGCTCGGACATCTCCAAGCTGTCGGAGAGGAAGGCGATAGGACCTTGCCACCTGCACATGCTGCGGATCCTGCGCTTCCAGCAGCGTCTCCCAAGCCGCAAACTGCACCTCCCAGTTGGGATCATTTTGCAGGGCGTGGATAACAAGCTCGGCCCCTTTGGATCCGTACTTCAGGGCACCCTTGATTGCTTGGATTCTCACCTTGGGATCCGGACTGTCTAGGGCTTGCTCAACGGCTACCCAGCCTCCCATGACCGGATCGGAGCCGGCCAATTGCTGCCCACCCAGAACAGGATCAAAGGTTTCCGCCATCCCTAACCTCAAGTTAACCTTCCAACTACCTGCTGCTGCATAAGCCATAGGCCCGGTCAGTTTTGGCAATTACTTCAGCTCGGTAAGCTTCCAGCCCCCAAATGGACCACCAAAATCAGGGATCCCGTAGCCCAAAGCAGCCGCTGTCTGTTGGATCCCTGGGGAGCTAATGGTTTTGGTAGGGCTGCTACATCCCGCCAGAAGACCAGGACTGAGAACTTAGGAGGGGGAGGAGGGGAAAAACGAAGAGGGGCTGTCGACTTCGATGGGGCCCAGCCCTCTTTTTTGCACCAGCGTTCGCAGCTCCTGCACAAGCTGTTGGTCTTGGGAGGCCGTGCGGGCCCCGGACTCGGCAGCCCATGCCTTTAAGTCCTGAATCTGGTCGCGGGCGATGGCGGCCAGAGGAACAGTTTGGCGAATGGCGCTGAGGATGTCCTCCTGGGTAAACTCGCGGGGTGGATCCTGGTTGAAGGCCATGTGCATGGCATCGTAGATGGCCTGTTCAATTTCTGCCCCGCTGAAATCTTCGCTGGCCATGGCCAGCTCAGGGTAGGAGAAATCTCGCACGCGGTTGGGCCGCAGCCGCTGGATGTGGACTTGGAAGATTTCCTCCCGCTCCCGCTGGTTGGGCAAATTGACAAAGAAAATCTCATCAAACCGGCCTTTGCGCAGCAACTCAGCCGGCAAGATGCGGACATTATTGGCGGTGGCAACAATAAAAACGGGTTTGGTTTTTTCCTGCATCCAGGTAATTAGGCTGCCGAAGACCCGCTTGCTGGTGCCCGAATCTCCTGAAAACTCGCTGTTGACGCCGCCAAAGGCCTTATCCAACTCATCAATCCACAAAACACAGGGGGCCATAGCTTCGGCAATTTGGATCATCTGGCGCACGCGGCTTTCACTTTCGCCGACGATCCCGCCGAAGAGTCGCCCCACATCCAGCCGGAGCAAGGGCATGCGCCACTCGCGGGCTATGGTTTTGGCACAGAGGGACTTGCCGGTACCCTGAATCCCGGCCAGCAAAATGCCCTTGGGGCTGGGCAAGCCATAGTCGCGGGCCTGGGCACTAAAGCTGTTGCGGCGCTGGCGAATCCAGGCTTTGAGGTTTTCCAGGCCGCCGACATTTTGCAGGGTCTCGGAGGGGTTGTAAAACTCCAGGATTTCCGTCTGGCGGATGTATTGCTTTTTCTCTTCCAGAACCAGGTCGATATCGCCCTCGCTGACCTTGCCTTTGGCGGCTAGGGCGCGGGCCAGGATCCGCTCAATGCGCTGCCGGGTCAGCCCTTGACAGGCTCGAACCAGTTGTTCCCGCGCTGGGCCGCTTAGCTCCAGTTGACGGGCAGGGATCGCGCGGGTAATGATCCGCTCAATTTCGTCGATGCTGGGCAGGGGAAAATCATAGACTACAATTTCCTCGCGCAGCTCGGCAGGGACAACGGCTTCTTGACCCAGGAGGATGATGGACTTGCGGCTGTGGCGGCCCTCTCTGGCCAAGGTTTTTAGGTAGCGGATAACGGGATAGTTATCTGAGCGTTCTGGATTTCTCAGGGTGGGGTTTAGATCCTTGAGAACACAAATAACCGCCTCGTCCTCTTTGATAGCGCCGATGCGGCCCAGAGCAGGCATCAATTGACCTTTGTTTTGGCCGTTATCTGACCAGCCAGAGACGATATCCCAGATTAGGAGTTTGCGCTTGGGTTTGAGAGAATCGGCCAGAACTTGTAGCAGCTCCTCTGCTGGGGCTTCTTCGGGAGTAACCAGGTAGATCAAAGGGTAGCGAGCGCGAACCGCCAAGTCCAGCAGCGTGAGAATGTCTTGGTGATTGCTGGCAAAGGCGAGATCTAAGGAACTCATGGATCTAGCTGCTAGCTGTAGGTAGTCTAGCAAAGGGATCCGCCTAGGGATGGATAGTTCCGTCGGGGAGGACGGCCCCGCTCAAGTCGACAAATCGATCCCAGCCGGGACTTAGTTTTGCGCCCGTTAGGTTTGCCCCCCTCAGGTCAGCCCCCCTCAGGTCAGCCTTGCTCAGGTTGGCCTTGCTTAGGTTAGCCCGCCACAGGTCGGCCCTGCTTAGGTTGGTCTCGATCAGGTTGGCTCCGCTCAGGTCGGCCCACCATAGCTTGGACCCGCTCAGATCGGCCTGGCTCAGGTTGGTTTCGATCAGGTTTACCCCGCTCAGGTCGGCCAAGCTCAGGCCGGATCCCCTCAGGTCGACCCTACTCAAGTTGGCCCTGCTCAGACTAGCCCCGCTCAAGTTGGCCCTGCTCAGATTGCCCCCCCTCAGGTCGGCCTCGCTTAGGTTGACCAAGATCAGGTTGGCCCCCCTCAGGTCGGCCCAGCGGAAATCCCGCTCTCCCGCTTTATACCTTGCTCGGACATCTCCAAGCTGTCGGAGGGGAAGGCGATGGGACTTTGCCACCTGCACGTGCTGCGGATCCTCCGCTTCCAGCAGCGTCTCCCAAGCCGCAAACTGCACCTCCCAGTTGGGATCATTTTGCAGGGCGTGGATAACAAGCTCGGCCCCTTTGGATCCGTACTTCAGGGCACCCTTGATTGCTTGGATTCTCACCTTGGGATCCGGACTGTCTAGGGCTTGCTCAACGGCTACCCAGCCTCCCATGACTGGATCGGAGCCGGCCAATTGCTGCCCACCCAGAACAGGATCAAAGGTTTCCGCCACCGCTTGCCTCCCTGGTTTAGCCAGTACTTGGCGCTGAGAGAAAAGTTAGGAGTGAACTTGCCCATCAGGAAGGATGGTGCCTGTTAGGTCTTTGAACCATCCCCACCCAAAACTCAGTTTTGCGTCCCTCAGGTTTGCTCCTCTCAGATCCGTGCCGTCCAGGTTTGCTCCCCTTAGCTCGGCCCCACTCAGGTTGGCTTGCCACAGCTTGGCCTCGCTCAGGTTGGCTTGCCACAGCTTGGCCCCGCTCAGGTTGGCCCTGCTCAGGTTGGCTTGCCACAGCCTGGCCTCGCTCAGGTTGGCCCAGTTCAGGTTGGCCTCGCTCAGGTTGGCTTGCCACAGGTTGGCTCCGCTCAGGTCAGCCCTGCTCAGGTCAGCCCTGCTCAGGTCGGCCCCGCTCAGGTTGGCCCAGTTCAGGTTGGTCCAGTTCAGGTTGGTCCAGTTCAGGTTGGCCCAGTTCAGGTTGGCCCCGCTCAGGTCAGCCCTGCTCAGGTCGGCCCCGCTCAGGTTGGCTCCACTCAGGTCGGCCCCGCTCAGGTCAGCCCTGCTCAGGTTGGCCCCCCTCAGGTTGGCTTGCCACAGGTTGGCCCCGCTCAGGTTGGCTCCACTCAGGTCGGCCCCGCTCAGGTTCTTGACATTCGCCTGACCGTTGACGATTTCCCAGACCAGCCGCCACTTGGGATCCATCTGCGTCTCGGCAGAGAGCAGGGATCTCCTCAACCTAGCCCAGAACAAGTTGGATCCCTGAAGATTCACTCCCCTCAGGTTAGCCCCGCTCAGGTCGGCCCCGCTCAGGTCAGCCCCGCTCAGCTTGGCTCCACTTAGGTTGGCCCCGCTCAGCTTGGCTTGGTTCAGACTGGCCCTGCTCAGCTTGGCCAAGATCAAGTTAGCCTGGCTCAGGTCGGCCCCGCTCAAGTTGGCCCCGCTCAGGTCCGCCCCGCTCAGGTTGGCTCCACTTAGGTTGGCCCCGCTCAGCTTGGCCTGGTTCAGGTTGGCCCTGCTCAGCTTGGCCTGGCTCAGGTCAGCCCTGCTCAGGTCAGCCCCACTCAGCTTGGCCTGGCTCAGGTTGACCCTGCTCAGACTGGCCCCGCTCAGGTTGGCCCTGCTCAGACTGGCCCCGCTCAGGTTGGCCCCGCTCAGCTTGGCCTGGCTCAGGTCAGCTCTGCTTAGCTTGGCCCAGCGGAAATCTCGCTCTCCCGCTTCATACCTTGCTTGGACATCTCCAAGCTGTCGGAGGGGAAGGCGATAGGACCTTGCCACCTGCACGTGCTGGGGATCCTCCGCTTCCAGCAGCGTCTCCCAAGCCGCAAACTGCACCTCCCAGTTGGGATCATTTCGCATGGCCTGGATAACAAGCTCGGCCCCTTTGGATCCGTACTTCAGGGCACCCTTGATTGCTTGGATTCTCACCTTGGGATCCGGACTGTCTAGGGCTTGCTCAACGGCTACCAAGCCTCCCATGACTGGATCGGAGCCGGCCAATTGCTGCCCACCCAGAACGGGATCAAAGTTTTCCGCCATCCCTAACCTCAAGTTAACCTCCCAACCACCTGCTGCTGCATAAGGGTCTTTTGAGTTTGCAAATCTACTACCGTTACCCGCAAAGTTCGCCCAGCATCGACGGCAAAGGTGACCTGCAAACGATCCACTCCTACCTGCCCTGGGGGCTTGAGAGGAATGGAAAGCTGCTTGTGGCTCCCAAGGGGACGAAAGCTAGAAGCTGCGCTGCTGTTGCGAATCTGCATCCGACCGTCGGGACCGTAAACAACCTCGGTTGCCCCTTCCTCGGCCATCTCACCAACCACCAGGTTGATGTGGCTTTGTCCATTGGCGTTGGCCTGCAAGGGAGGCAGTTCCACCGTGGCAGGATAGGCCGTGCCGCTCTTAAAGAGAGGGAAAAAGTCGGGCGCCTGCAAATAGGGATTCCAGAGCCGCAGGGCGTAGGTATGGCGGAGATGATCTTGAAGGCGGGCAAACTGGGTGAAGGCCAGAGCGCCGTGGGCCACTGCCTCAAACGGCTTGTGGTACTTAACCTTGTCGCGGCCAAAGAGGCTAATGACCTGATGCTGCACCCCTGGAATGAGGCTGGTGCCACCCACCAACACCACCTGGTGGATATCTCGTTTAGAGATCCCTTTGTTGTGGGCTTTCTCGATGACCTCATCGATGGCTTCTCTTAGCCGCGTCAGCAGGCCGCGCTCTTCCAACAGCTCCTGGAGTTGTTCGCGCTGAAGCGTTAAGGTGTGGGTCTCAAAGGAGTCTTCATCCAGCCAGGCCTCGCTGGCCTGAGAATGGCTGGAGAGGCGGATCTTGAGCCGCTCGGCAACCTCGCACAGAACCTGGAAGCTGCTGGCCGGAACCTGCTGTCGCTTGCGGCCCAACTGCTCCAGCAGCCACTCGGCAATCCAGATATCGATATCGACGCCGCCACAGCCATAGGCCCGGTCAGTTTTGGCAATGACCTCAGCTCGGTAAGCAGTGCCCTGCTTTGGCTTCAAGATTTTGACCAAAGAGAGGTCGAGAGTTCCGCCCCCCAAATCGACCACCAAAATCAGGGATCCCGGTTCCTGCACCCCGTAGCCCAAAGCAGCCGCGGTGGACTCGTCGAGGAACACAACCTGTTGGATCCCTAGGGAGCCAAACACCTCTTGCAGGTTGTGCAAATAGGCCTCGTAGGCTCCCACCGGCACGGTCAAGATCACCTTATCGGGCTGCCAGCCCTCCGCCTTGAGTTTGGCAAGAAGCTGCTGCAGAAAGATCCGCGTGGCCTCTTGGGCTGTGTAGGCCTGTCCATCCACATAGGTTGGGGCCGGCTGGAATTGCTGAGAGAGATCCCGCTTAAAGCCTTTGAATAGGCGCTTGGGATCCCGTTTGGCCTGGGCAGGTGCCCCAATCAAAAATTGCTGGTTTTGGCCGACAAAGAGAACCGAGGGAATTAGAGGCGGGCTGCCGTCGTAGCGGTGGGTGATCCCTGGTATGTCGATCACAATCGGCTTTCGATTTTGATAGGCACAGACCACCGTATTGGAAGTGCCAAAATCAATAGCCAACGTCGTCATGCTGCCAAGGAAGGTAGAGTGCGACTGACTTTGGCTCGAACTAAAACTTGATCCCTAAGTCGATAGCCCACAAAGCGAACGTAGACCGGCTCGCCCGCCTGGATATCCTCCTCATCTGCCTGGTGGCTTTCTGGGTCATAGGCCACCTGTTGCCACACCTGGCCAATGGTTTCCAACTGCCAGTCTTCCAACAAGTTGCCCAGACAGTTCAGCAAAGCCAAGACTTGCTGGGCAGGGTAATCCGGTCGCCTCTGCACAACCTGCTGCAGGGTGGGGTATTGCACCAAAAGAGGCTTGAGCTTTTCCACTAGTTCGGCGCGGATTTGATGGCGCAATTGCCCTTCCTGCTGTTCTAGCTGTTTGTGCAGCCGCTGCACTTCCTGAGCCGTTTCTGCAGTCTCCAATGCTAGCTCGATTCCACTGAAATCTTGAATAAGGCTCGGCAAGGACACTTGCAAAATGCTGGCCGCTCGATTGAGAGCGGCTAACTTCAGCTTTTCGGCCTGGCCAGTTCTCAGGGCATTTAGGGCTCCTCGACTCAGTTTGGCCTTTTGTCGAAGCTCTCGCCAGGTTGAGATACCGGCAGCCTGCATGAGATTGCGCAGCAGGGTATCATGACTTTTCATACTCCAAAATGGAATCCTAGCCAGAGTCCTTTGGATCCCTTTGGTTAAACCAGACAGGGGATCCAGAAAGGGGTTTGGGGCATTCATAAACGCTCTACCTGACGCTGGACATTTTGTTCTATGACTGGGGCCTGGTCATATTCAGGCAACAGCTCCCTTTTTTGAACTGTGCCCAATGCCCTTTCTATTTCCTCAGTTAGGTCAAGGCAGCCCTTGCCTTTGACATTAAGCACGCGCTCAATCACGTTGCCATCTTTGTCGATGATGTATTCAACCTGTTGATATTCCGCCATAACGCCTCCTCAAGCCCAGCGCCCCAACACAATCCTGATCTGTCCTTTCTCGTCCACAGATTCCGACTCTACGGTAAACCCCTTCTCCGCTGCCGTTGCAAGGAGCTGCTCGCGGGTGTAGGCTTGGCGGATTGGCGCTAAGAAAGCCTCAGCGGTGACTCCCGTTCCCCAAAAGTCGGCAATCATCTCCAGGCTGTCCCCCCGTTGGCGAAAGCCAATGTCGTAGCCGTTGCTGCGCCTGACCACAAGATCTGCCCGGACGCGGTTCCCTCCATACCCCCGGACATAAGTGTTTTCCAAGACCTCGTGACCTTGGGCAACCAAAATACTTTTCAGGATCTCTTTATTTTTGAACTGAACCTTGATGCTGGTGAAGTGAGACACTGTGGGGATTCTCCTCAGAAGGACACGCCTTTATCCTAAAGCAGCTCTCTTGGATTAAAAAGTGTTTGCTAGGATACAAACCTGCGTGGCCCTAGCCAAAGAACAGAAGTGTTCACTTCTCCTTGGGCTTCTCGGCTGGGAGATACCGATTGGGATCCGACGTAGGAGGAGGAGGCAGTTGAGGGGTACTGGGGTAACCAAACCAGATGGTTGCCAAACCTTTGAACCAAAGGAAGAGCCAGATCCACTGCCACTGAAAATCAAGTTTTGCGCCTTCCAGGATAGCATTGTCTAGGTTGGATCCCTCCAAGTTGGCGTAGCTCAAATTGGCCTTCCTCAGATTGGCTTGGCTGAGGTTGGATCCTCCTAGATCCGCTCCAATGAGGCTGGCTCCACTTAGGTTTGCCCCGACCAGTTGCACCCCGTTGAGCTTGGCCCAATTCAAGTTAGCGCCGCTCAGGTCAACCCCACTCAAATTTCTCTTGGAGGCTTGACCGTTGACGATCTCCCACACCAGACGCCACTTGGCCTCGATCTGGGTTGCAGGAGAAAGGATCACCCGCTGCAGACTGGCCAGCTCCAGATCTGCCCCCCTCAGGTCGGCGCCGCTGAGGTTGGCTCCGCCCAGATAGGCCCTGCTCAGCTTGGCTCCGCTGAGATCGGCGTGGGTTAGGTTGGCCCCGCCCAGCTTGGCCCTCTTTAGATTGGCTCCACCTAGGCTGGCCTCGCTGAGATCTGCCCCAATCAAATAAGCCTGGCTTAGGTTAGCTCCACTGAGCCTTACCCCGCTGAGGTCTGCCCGGCTGAGGTTGGCCTTTCTCAAGTCCGCCTCTCTCAAGTCTGTTTGGCTCAGCTCCTGCGAAGGGGCGCCAGCATGGAAAATCATGAACCACCAGCTACTCTCCGGACTGGCCTCTCCAGAAATCACCGTCCATCTCAAGCTAGGCAAGTTCAGGTCTGTCTTGCCCAGTTTGGCTTCGCTGAGGTCGGCCCCGATGAGGCTAGCCCCCCTTAGATCTGCGCCGTTGAGCTTAGCCCGTCTCAGCTTGGCTCCGACGAGGTTGGCTTGCGCCAACTTGGCCCCCACAAGCTTGGCCTTGGCTAGTTCGGCCTTGATCAAGCTGCTTCCACTGAGGTTGGCACCGCTTAGGTCTGCCCCGCTGAGATCCGCTTGGTTTAAGTTGGCCCCCCTCAGATCCGCCTGGCTTAGATTGGCTTTGCCCAAATCTGCCCACTGTAGGTCTACGCCGCAGAGGTTGGCCCCGCTCAGGTCGGCTCCCACCAAGTTCACGCCAGTGAGCCTGATCCCGCTCAGATTTGCCCAGCTCAAGTTGGCCCCGCTCAAGTCCGCCTGAGCTAGGTTTTTTCCCTGAGCATGGCCATTGACAATTTCCCAAACCAGCCGCCACTTGTGGTCAATTTGGGTTTCAGGGGAAAGGATAGCTCCCCGCAGGCTGGCCAGTTGCAGGCAAGCTGCGCTCAAATCGGCCCCGCTGAGGTTGGCTCTCTCCAAGCTGGCCCACCGGAGGTCGGCTCCCTGGAGGTCGACTTCCTGCAAGTTGGCGCCGACAAGCCGTGCCCCCCTTAGGTCTGCTTGCGCCAAGTTGGCCCCCCGCAGGTCAGCCCAATCCAGGTTGGCCTCGCTCAAGTCCGCCTGAGCTAGGTTTTTTCCCTGAGCATGGCCGTTGACAATTTCCCAGACCAGCCGCCACTTGTGGTCAATTTGGGTTTCAGGGGAAAGGATAGCTCCCCGCAGGCTGGCCAGCTGCAGGCAAGCTGCGCTCAAATCGGCCCCGCTGAGGTTGGCTCTCTCCAAGCTGGCCCACCGGAGGTCGGCTCCCTGGAGGTCGACTTCCTGCAAGTTGGCGCCGACAAGCCGTGCCCCCCTTAGGTCTGCTTGCGCCAAGTTGGCCCCCCGCAGGTCAGCCCAATCCAGGTTGGCCTCGCTCAAGTCCGCCTGAGCTAGGTTTTTTCCCTGAGCATGGCCGTTGACAATTTCCCAGACCAGCCGCCACTTGCGATCAATTTGCGTTTCGGGGGAAATGACGACCCAGTTCAGGTTGGCGTCTGCCAGATTGGCTCCCTGCAAGTTGGCGCCAATGAGATTGGCCCCCATCAGATTAGCTCCCTTTAAGTTGGCTCCTCTCAGATCTGCGCCGCTGAGGTCTGCCTGGCTGAGGTTGGCTCCAATCAGGCTGGTGTGGCTTAGATTGACCTGGCTCAGCCTTGCCCGAACTAAACTGGCCCCGCTTAAGTCAAGCCCCCTTAGATCTAGCCGGCTAAGGTTGACCCTCCCCAGATCTGCCCAGCGAAAGTCCCGCTCGCCGGCTCGATATCTCTCTTCAGGGTTTCCAACTGGACGTAGGGGAACGGGATATCTTTTTGCTACTTGCACCAGTGGAGGGATGCCAGAGTTCAGTAGGGTTTTCCAAACCGCAAACTGCACTTCCCAATCCAGGGGTTGTAGCATTGTCTGTAGAAAAAGCTTTCTGCTTCTTTCGCCAAAACTTCCAATAGCTCCATTTCCGCTAACGAGATCCCCCCTTCTAGAAACCAACTGAATAACTTCTAAACTACCGGCAACTTGTCCACCCTCGCTGATAGCCACGGTCTATCCCCTGTTGGCTAGCTTCGTCTCTATTTTTACCTTGGCTTTGGAGAGGGCTCAAGTCAAACTTGAGGGGTTCTCTCCAGGAAGTCAATCTTAATCGAGTCTTAAGATTGTCTAGAGCATTTCAAGCATGCCAGGCTCGAGAAGAGGAGTTCAAACCTGGAAAAGGGATTCCTTGTGCCAGACAATTGAATTGATGGTCATTTCAAACTCGATTAAGACGTTCTCCAGGCACTCCGTGCTGCCGGCGCGTTCGCGATAACCTATAGAAACCGCAGCAGCCCTGCCCTGTACCTGTAGGGTCGGGAGGAATAGGGCTTTGCTTGAGAGGGTAAAGCTATGAGCCGAGTCCTGACTCTCTCCCGCAAGCTCAAGGTCTCTACATCGCCAGCCGCCAAGCTGGAGGCGACCTTGTTTGCTTTTTTGCACAAGCCCTGCTTGCACCGGCGGGCCGGAGGCCTTACTGGGTGAAGCAGAACACCGTCCAACTGAAATCCGTACCCGCTTTGGCTTATCCAGCAATAAGGACTCCGTCCCGCTGGCGCGATTGGCACAACAGGTCTGCAGGCAAGTGGCCTCTGCCCGTAGGGTTGCCCAGCCGGAAAATCGTCCGGTCAAGGTGTTCGAGAGTGGCTTTGTTACCTTTCGCGCTAGCGGGACGAAGTCCTTTTCTGCAAGAAGGCCTGGACAGGGTTGCTGACCACCGTTGAGGGGCGGGAACTTTGGCGGTCGGAGTCGGGTAGTTTACGCCAAGCTCTTGCGCAGCACCCCCTGCACCAGCAGAACTGACACCACCACAAACCCCGTCAAGAGGCCCAGGGATCCCGCCAGGGTGAGATCGCCCCAGGGGGCCTGCAGCACCACATCAGCAAAGCTCCAGCTGCTGGTGCGATAGACGTGGCGAATCGGCTCAATGGCAAAGGTGAGCGGGTTAAGGCTAGCCACCCAGCGCAGCCAGGTGGGCATGAAGCTAAGGGGAGCCAGAGCGGTGCTGGAGAAAATCAGGGGCAAATTCACCAAAAAGATAAAGGCCAGCAGCTGCTGGTGACCTGGCATGGCAAAGGCCAGGCCCAAGCTCAGGGCCGTAAAGCCCAAGACCAATAGGCCCACGATCAAGGCCACCACTGCCAGCCCCCGCCCGTCCGGGATCCCGCCGCCGAGGACGTAGTCTGCCCCCACGATCACTGCCGTCTGCAGCAGCGACAAGCTGATAATGAACAGGCTAGAGGCCAGCACGATGGAGAAGCGAGAGGTAAGGGGAGCCACCAGCAATCGGTTTAAAAATCCGAACTCCCGGTCGAAAATCACTGGCACGCCGGCATTTAAAGCCCCGCCAAAGGCCGTAAACACGATAACTCCTGCTCCCAAAAACTGGGTGTAGTTTTGTCCAGCCCCGAAAATGCCGGCAGGAGCATTCTGGAACAAGGCCCCGAACAAAATCAACCAAAGCAGCGGCTGGATGATGCCGACCAGCAGGGTTACGGGGCGACGCTGCAGTTGGATAAACAAGCGTCGGGTGAGGGCAAAAGTCTCCTGCCAAAAGTCGACCGTAAATAGAGGAACTGGGTTGGATGGGGTTGGGGAAGCGGCAGAGGTCATACCAAGGCTCCTGCAAAGTTTTGAACGAGGTAGGGATCGGGAATCAGGGAAAATTCTTTTTGCCCAGGTTGGCTTCAGCGGCAGCCAGCTCCGCATCCAGGAGGGTTTGCCCGGTTGCTGCCAAATACACATCATCCAGGCTGGGACGGGATTGGGTGCTGCTGAAAACCTCCAGCCCATGGGCCTCGAGGCAGGCACGGATCTGGCTGAGGGGATCCTCCCCATTGCGCTGCACCACCAAGTTGAGGGCGTTGCCCTGGGCGCTGTTGATCACCACTTTTTGGACAAAGGGCAGGGATGCCAGCAGTTCGGCTCCCCGCTGGGCCAGTTCTGGCGGCGCAAACTCCTGCAGCTTGACAGTGATGCGCTCGCCACCGACGCGGGCCTTTAGCTCTTCTGGGGTGCCTTCGGCAATCACCTTGCCGCGGTCGATGATGGCCACCCGATCCGCCAACAGGTCGATCTCCTCCAGGTAATGGCTGCTGAGCACCACCGTCACACCGGTGTTTTTAAGCTGGCGCAGAAAGTCCCAGATGGCCTGCCGGCTGGGAATGTCTAGGCCCACTGTGGGCTCGTCCAAAACCAACACCTGGGGCTGGTGGAGCAGTCCTGCCGCCAGATCTAGGCGTTTGCGCAGGCCGCTGGAGTAGGTGCCGATGCGTTGGTCGGCGCGGTCGGCCAGCCCCAGCAATTCCAAGACCGCAGCAATCCGCTCTCGGGCCAAAGGCCGCGGCAGGTGGTAGAGATCCGCCTGCAACTGCAACAATTCTCGCCCCGTCAGCACCTTGTCTAAGGCCACCTCCTGGGCAACGAAGCCCAGCTTTTCGCGTACCGCCTTGGGATTTTCATTGACCGGGATCCCGCACACCTCGATCCGGCCCGCGTCAGGGCGCAGCAGGGTGCACAGGCAGTGCAGGGTAGTGGTTTTGCCGGCGCCGTTGGGGCCGAGAAGGCCATAGATCTGGCCAGGCTCTACTTGGAAGGAGACATCCGCCACCGCCAGGGTGGATCCGTAGCGCTTCTGGAGTTGTTGAACCAAGACCGCAGGGGTATCTGACATGGGCCTCCACCTTTCGCTTCCTCTAGGCTATCAAGCCGCTTGGGAGAAAGGGGGAGCCATGGGCTTGCCCCCTCTCGGCAGCTCTGTAGCCGCCGACTCCCTGGGAAGTTGGGAGCCAAACCAAGCCTCAGGGTATAGTAGTTCAGGCCACTGGGTAGGTTGGGGGCGGATCCCTGCCCACCTTGCCATTGAGTTCGGTTGGGCTAAACCGTCGCCAACGGTTGTGGAGAGGAGAGGAATGCTCAAGCCAAAGCTTGCCTGCCGATCCCCCTTGCCAGCTTTCCCCCAAGGGGGCTCTGTGGCAACCCTTGGAACTTTGGTAACCTTTGCCCTTGGCCTGGTCGGCTGCGGCGAGGCAACAACCCCGCTTAGCCCGCTGGAAAATGCCTTTTTGCGGGCCGACGACTTTGCCATTACAGGGGGATCCCCGACGGCGGGCGCGGTGGGGCCTTACCTCCAATTCAACCTGCGGCGGCAGCGGGACAACCAGATCTTGAATCGTCCTTTCAACGTCTATGTGGAGAATGCAGGGCTGGCAGAAGGGCAACCTCCTCTGGTCGATAACCAAAACCGCCCCCTCCTGCTGCAGCGCTCGGTGGCCTTTTTGGGCAATGGCCTCGATCTCAACCGGGATGGCCAGCCGGATGCGCCTCCCCCCGATCCCCCCAGCCTCACCAGTGGCCCCCTGCTGCCCTATGCACCGCCCAACAACTGGCAAAGCCGCGCCGTCCTCGCCTACGTCCCTGGCCAGTCCAGTATCCCCGGACGTGGCCC
Organism: Synechococcus sp. OH30; assembly: GCF_047462175.1. Lineage (NCBI taxonomy): Bacteria > Bacillati > Cyanobacteriota > Cyanophyceae > Synechococcales > Synechococcaceae > Synechococcus > Synechococcus sp. OH30. The sequence goes on from NZ_JANSIP010000004.1 coordinate 148,699, forward strand.
TAGCGACCGCTTTGGCATTTACTTTTCTTCCCTCCTGCCCTACAGGGGGCAGCTTCGCTTTCGCGCCCGCGACGAACTGGGGAATGCTCCTGCCCGCACCTTTGAGGTTACCTACTCCCCAGCACCCCGGCGGGCCAATGTCACTGTTACCTTGGCCAACGTTAGCGCCAGCCCCCAAGAGCCGGTGCTGATTGCCATCTGCAACCAGTTGGGAGCTGCTGCCGTGGTGGGCCTGCGGAGCGGCACCTTTACCGAGCTGGTGGACCTTTTGCCAGCCCCTGACTTGCCGGTGGATCCCAGCTTAAGCGAGCCCATCCGCTACGTGGCCGAGGCCTATCAGTTTAACCGCGAGCGAACGGTTATCCGCGTCTCCCAGAATCCTGCCGATCCCAGCCGCATGAGTGTTCCCCTCTTGGGATCCGAGGGCGCAACCGGGCGGGCAGACCTGACGATGGTGAACGCCATGGGGGATCAGCTCACCTGCTTTAACGAGCAACTCTCTGAGCTGCGAAATACATTTTCCGACTTCTTCAGATAACAGTTAAATTGCTGGTTGCGGCAAGGAGAGGTGGGGCAAGCTGGAGCATACGACCTGGTTTTCTCCAGTCGGCGAAAGTCTACGCAAGAAGCCAGCAGAAAAAAACTCGAGGCACCTGTTCACAGTGAGCCTTTCGTGGTTTTCTTCGCTGATTCCGATGGCTTCCCCAGCAAAATCCAGCCTGACGTGGGGCTGCCCTCTTTTCCGGTTGGATGGAATTGCGATATGCTAGTTTCCCAACTCTCATAACGCGAACGATTCCCAGCTGTTTTTCCTCCTATGACCCCCCATCGCTCCCAGGTCTCGGTTCCTATCCTGCAGGAAAGCTGGCACTTTCAAGAGCGAGATGCCTGCGGCGTTGGGTTCCTGGTGGATCGCCAGGGGAGAGCTAGCCACGAGCTGCTGCAAAAAACCCTTGCTGCTCTTGCTTGCATGGAGCACCGTGGCGGCTGCGGCGGCGACAACCAAAGCGGCGATGGAGCTGGCATTGCCACAGCCATTCCCTGGCAACTGCTGCAGGCAGAGAGGGAGGAGATCCGGGCTTGGGATCCCCGCCGCAGTGCCGTGGGCATGGTGTTCTTGCCCCCGGATCCCGCCGAGTGCCAGGCGGTGCGCCAGCTCATCGACGAGTACTTGGCTGCCACAGAGTGGGGACGGCCCCTCTGGCGCTGGGTGCCGGTCAATCCAGACTGCCTGGGGCCAATGGCACGGCAAACCCTACCCTCCATCTGGCAGATGCTTCTTACCCATCCCAGGCTGGAGGGAGATGAGCTGGAGCGACAGCTTTACCTCTTGCGGCGGCGCCTGCGGCGGCAGGTGGAAAGCCGGTTTGGCTATTACTCCATCTACTTTGCTTCCCTCTCCTGCCGGCTAATTGTCTACAAGGGCATGGTGCAGTCGGCGGCGCTAGGCCAGTTTTACCGCGATCTGCAAAACCCCCTCTACGCCACCGCCTACGCCACCTACCACCGCCGCTTTAGCACCAACACGCTGCCCCGCTGGTCGCTGGCCCAGCCCTTCCGCTACCTCTGCCACAACGGCGAGATCAACACCTACCTAGGCAATGTCAACTGGATGGCCGCCCGCGAGCCCTCTTTGGCCCATCCCCTCTGGGGCGAGGCCATCGAGGAGCTCAAGCCCGTCATTGATCCCGGCACCAGCGACTCGGCAGGCCTGGACGCAGTCTTTGAGCTCTTAGTTGCCTCTGGCTACTCCAGCCAGCAGGCAATGATGGTGCTGATCCCGGAAGCCTACCGCCACCAGCCAGAGCTGCAGGATCACCCGGAAGTGGTGGACTTCTACGAGTTTTTCGCTGGCCTGCAGGAAGCGTGGGATGGGCCGGCGATGGTGGTCTTCTGCGACGGCAAAACCATTGGCGCCACTCTAGATCGCAATGGCCTGCGCCCAGCCCGCTACGCCCTCAGCCGCGACGGGTTGCTGGTAGTGGCTTCGGAAGCGGGGGTGGTTCCCCTGCCGGAAGCCGAGATCCTAGAAAAGGGGCGGCTGGGGCCAGGGCAGATGCTGACGGTGGAGCTGCAAAGTGGCCAGCTCTACAAAAACTGGGAGATCAAAACCCAGGTGGCGGCTCAGCACCCCTATGGAGAGTGGTTGAGGGCTCACCGCGTTCAGTTGGCTAGCCAAGACTTTGAGAGGACCCCGCAGCTTACCGAAGAACAGCTGCTCCAACTGCAAACCGCCTGCGGCTACTCCTCGGAAGATGTGGAGATGATTATCGAGGAGATGGCGGCTACGGGCAAAGAGCCGGTTTTCAGCATGGGGGACGACGCGCCGCTGGCGGTGCTCTCCGCCCAGCCCCACCCCCTTTACGACTACTTCAAGCAGCGCTTTGCGCAGGTGACCAACCCCCCTATCGATCCCCTGCGGGAAAGCTTAGTGATGTCTTTGGACATGTATCTGGGATCCAAAGGCAACCTGCTGGAGATCCGCCCTGAGCATGCTCGCCTGCTGCACCTACGCAGTCCGGTGCTCAACGAGGCGGAGCTGGCCGCCCTGCAGCGCACGCCTTTCTCCTGCCGGACGCTGCCCATCCTCTACTCAGTGGCCGCTGGGCCAGAGGGGCTGGCTGCTCAAGTGCGGGCCCTGTGCCAAGAGGCGGCGCAGGCAGTGCGGGAAGGAGTAGAGATCTTGATCCTCTCGGATCGCGGTCTCAGTGCTGAGCAGGCCTTGATTCCGCCTCTGCTAGCCGTAGGGGCCGTCCACCATCACCTCATTCAGGAGGGGCTGCGCCTGCGCACTTCTCTGGTGGTGGAGACGGCTCAGTGCTGGAGTACCCACCACTTTGCTTGCTTGATTGGCTATGGGGCCAGCGCCGTCTGCCCTTACCTAGCCTACGAGGCGGTGCGCCAGTGGTGGCACAAGCCCAAGACGCAAACCCAGATGGCGGCCGGTAAGCTGCCCCAGGTCTCGGTGGCTGAAGCCCAACGGAAGTACCGCGCCGCCATTGAGGCGGGCTTGCTGAAGATCCTCTCCAAAATGGGCATTTCCCTCCTCTCCAGCTATCACGGGGCGCAAATCTTCGAGGCCATCGGCCTCAGCCAAGAGGTGATTGACCTGGCCTTCCGCGGCACGGTGTCGCGGGTGGGGGGGATGACACTGGCGGAACTGGCCCGCGAGGGTATGGCCAATCACCGGCGAGCCTTCCCAGAGCTCACTGCCAAAAAATTGGAGAACTTTGGCTTTATCCAAGCGCGGCCCAAGGGCGAGTACCACATCAACAGCCCAGAAATGGCCAAACTGCTGCACAAGGCCATTGCTTCAGGGCAGCCCGAGCACTACGAGATCTACCGGACCTATTTGCGCAACCGCCCCCCCACCGCTCTACGGGATCTGCTGGACTTTCGCAGCGACCGCGATCCCATTCCCCTAGAAGAGGTAGAGCCCGCTACAGCCATCTTCAAACGTTTTACCACGGGGGGGATGTCGCTAGGGGCCCTCAGCCGCGAAGCCCACGAGACCCTAGCCATTGCCATGAACCGCATCGGTGGCAAGTCCAACTCCGGCGAAGGTGGAGAAGATCCAGAGCGCTACATCCCCATTACCGATGTGACGCCAGAGGGTACCTCGGCGCGCTTCCCCCACCTGAAGGGCCTGCGCATGGGGGACAATGCCAGCTCGGCGGTGAAGCAGGTGGCTTCGGGCCGCTTTGGCGTGACGCCAGAGTACCTGCTTAACGCGCAGCAAATTGAGATCAAAATTGCCCAGGGGGCTAAGCCAGGCGAAGGCGGACAACTGCCGGGCAAAAAGGTCAGCCCCTACATCGCCAAGCTGCGCCGCTCTAAGCCAGGGGTGACCCTGATCTCGCCGCCGCCCCACCACGACATCTACTCCATTGAGGACCTGGCGCAGTTAATCTTTGACCTGCACCAGGTCAACCCGCAGGCGCAGGTGTCGGTAAAGCTGGTGGCGGAGGTGGGCATTGGCACGGTGGCGGCAGGGGTAGCCAAAGCCAATGCCGACATCATCCAGATCTCTGGCCACGAGGGAGGCACAGGGGCTTCTCCTTTGAGCTCCATCAAACACGCAGGGGCGCCCTGGGAGCTGGGCTTGGTGGAGGTGCATCACGCCCTGCTGGAGAACGGCCTGCGGCAGCGGGTAATCCTAAGGGTGGATGGCGGCATCCGCACCGGCTGGGAGGTGGTGATGGCGGCCATGCTGGGGGCGGAGGAGTTCGGCTTCGGGACAGTAGCCATGATTGCTGAGGGGTGCATCATGGCGCGGGTGTGCCACACCAACAACTGTCCGGTAGGGGTGACCAGCCAGAAAGAGGAGCTGCGCAGGCGCTTCCCCGGCACTCCTGACCAGGTGGTTACTTTCTTTACCTTCCTGGCTGAGGAGGTGCGCCAAATCTTGGCTCAACTGGGCTACCGCTCTTTGGAGGAGGTGATTGGGCGGGTGGATCTGCTCTGCCCCCGCGCTGGTGTGGTTTTGGAGAAAACCCGGTCCTTGAATTTGGAGTGTCTCCTGCGAACTCCCCCGGGCTTTGCTCCCCACCAGCGGCCAGAGTGGCTAGAGCACGAGCCGGTGCACAGCAACGGCCCAGTGCTGGACGACGCCATCCTGGCTCGGCCTGAGGTGCAAAAGGCTATTGAGACCTGCGGCACGGCCATGCTTGAGCTTCCCATTGCCAACACGGATCGCTGTGTGGGCGGGCGCATTGCCGGCACCCTGGCTCGGCTGTATGGGGATGCAGGCTTTGCCCAGCAAGGGGGGCTGCTGGATCTGCGCTTTGTGGGCACAGCCGGTCAGAGCTTCGGGGCTTTTACCCTGGCGGGCATGCGCCTGACCCTGACGGGGGAAGCTAACGACTACGTGGGCAAGAGTATGTGCGGCGGTGAGATCGTCATCCTTGCCCCCCCAGAAGCCCCCCGGGATCCAGCAGAAAACGTGATCCTAGGCAATACTTGTCTGTACGGAGCCACCGGTGGATCCCTGTTTGCCAACGGCCAGGCGGGAGAGCGCTTTGCCGTGCGTAACTCCGGTGCCCAGGCGGTCATCGAGGGATCCGGCGACCACTGCTGTGAGTACATGACCGGCGGCGTGGTGGTGGTGCTAGGGCGGGTGGGCCGCAACCTGGGGGCGGGCATGACCGGCGGCCTAGCCTACGTATTGGATGAAGAGGGCAACTTCCCCGCCAAGGTCAACGGCGAGATTGTGCGCATCCAGCGGGTGCAAACGGCAGCCGCGGAAGCGCAACTGAAGGGCCTGATCCAGGAGCACTACCGCCGCACCCATTCCCCCAAGGCCGAGCGTATCCTTAAGAACTGGGAGTCCTACCTGCCCCTGTTCTGGCAGGTGGTTCCCCCTTCCGAAGAAGGCAGCGAGCTGACGGATCCCACGCGATCCCAGCCGGCGACAGTGCAGTTGTAGGGGATCGCAGGGCCGGTCGGTAACACTTCTTATCCCCCCGAGGGCCAAAGGGGCTGGTAAACTGCGAGAGTATACAGGCCTTTTATCCTGCAACCCCTATGACTTCCACGTTGCAAGCTGCCCGAACCCAGGCGCGAGTGCCCAAAGAGACCCTCCTAACACCCCGCTTTTACACTACTGACTTCGAGGCCATCGGCAAGATGGGGCTGGGCGATCGAGAGGCTGACTTTCGAGCCCTCCTAGAGGAGTTTCGCGCCGACTACAACCGCCACCACTTTGTCCGGGGCGAGGAGTTCAACCAAGATTGGGAAAGCCGGCTTGATCCGGAAGCGCGGCGGCTGTTTGTGGAGTTTTTGGAGCGCTCCTGCACAGCGGAGTTCTCTGGCTTTCTCCTCTACAAGGAGCTATCCCGCCGGCTGAAAAAGACCAACCCCATCTTGGCCGAGTGCTTTGCCCTAATGAGCCGGGATGAAGCCCGCCACGCCGGCTTCCTCAACCGGGCTATGGGCGACTTCAACATGGCCTTTGACCTGGGCTTTTTGACCAAGCACAAGTCCTACACCTACTTTGCGCCCCGCTTTATCTTCTACGCCACCTATCTCTCGGAGAAGATCGGCTACTGGCGCTACATCCTCATCTACCGCCACCTCGAAGCTCATCCCGAAAACCGCATCTACCCCATCTTCAATTTCTTCAAGAACTGGTGCCAGGACGAGAACCGCCACGGCGATTTCTTTGCTCTCATGCTCCTGAGCCAGCCGCGGCTGCTCAAGGGATGGGTAGCGGAGCTGTGGTGCCGCTTCTTCCTGCTGTCGGTATTTGCCACCATGTACCTCAACGACGTGGGCGAGCGCCCGGACTTCTACCGCCTCATCGGCCTGGATCCCCATACCTACGATATGGAGGTGATCTACAAGACCAACCGCGAGGCGGCCAAGGTCTTCCCGGTGGTGCTGGATGTGGAGAACCCTGAGTTTGTGCGCCGGCTGCAGAAGTGCGTGGCCAACAACGCCAAGTTGAGGGAAATTGCCCGCGGTTCTGGCCCCTTCAAGGGCCTGCGCAAGCTGCCCCTTTACCTCAACAACGCCTACCAGTTCCTGCGGCTGTTTCTGCTCAAACCGCGCAAAGCTGGCTTTTACTTGTGGGAGCAGCCGGAGCCTCGTTTTGAAGAAGCGGCTGTTTCTGCTTGAGCGGCTCTTGATCCCAGCTCAGTATCGGTAAGCCTCGTAGGTCAGCCATGAACATCGCCGCCGAGATTACGCCCCTCTTTTTGCTGGGAACGCTGGCCTTTTTGGGGTGGGGGTTCTGGCGAGCCCGCCAGCGGGGATCCCTGGCTGTCTGGGTGTGGTTCCAGGGATCCCTGCTTCTTTTGCCCTGGGTGGTCTTCCTAGGGCTCTTGCTGTTTGGGGTTTACCTCAACTTTGCCGGCTTCCTCCTGCTCTTGCTGGTGTTCACGGGGCTCTACATTGCCGTGGGGCGCAAAACCCGCCAGTTGGCCCAGCAGGAGCTGCAGGCGCGGCGGCAGCAGTTGGCCCAGTTAGGGGAGCGGCAGGAAGCCTCTTCGGCAGCTGAGGGGGAGGCGCCTGGGGAACGGCCAGCAGTGGTGTTGCGGGGCATCTCTGCGGAAGATTTGCAGGCCATTCAATCCATCTTCAGTCTGGACACCTTCTTTGTCACCGAGACTATTCCCTATGGGGAGGGGGCAATCTTCAAGGGCAACCTCCGCCGGGACGCAGAGGTAGTGGTGCCCCTGCTTTTGGAAAGGCTGAAGGAACGAGTGGGCGGCCGCTACCAACTGTTTTTGGTTGAGGATGCCTCGGAAAAGCCAGCGGTGGTGGTTCTGCCAGACGAGATTGTTAACTACCGCACTTCGACAGGGGCAAAGATCCTGGCTGCAGGCCTAATGCTAGCGAGCTTTCTGGCCACTTTGGAGGTGGGGGCCAACCTGCTGGGCTTCCGGCTGTTGGAGGCGCCGGGGCGCTGGGTGGAAGCCCTGCCAGTGGCGGCGGGGATCTTCGCCATTCTGCTGGTGCACGAGACCGGCCACCGCTGGATGGCCGGCAAGTACGGCGTGCGCCTCAGCCCGGCTTTTGTGATTCCCAGCTTGGGGATTGGCACGCTGGGATCCCTAAACCGCATCCAGTCGCCGGTGCCCAACCGCAAGGCCCTGTTTGACATTGCCTTTGCCGGCCCGGCGGCGGGGGGTCTTCTTTCCCTAGTGGTGCTGCTGGTTGGCTTGAAGTTGTCTGGCTCCAGTGGCCTATACGTGCCCACGGAGATCTTCCGCAGCTCCATCCTGGTGGGCACGCTGGCGCGGCTGGTGCTGGGATCCCAGTTGCAGGCGGAGCTGGTGCCCATTCACCCCTTCGTGGCCGTAGGCTGGATTGGCCTGGCCATCACCGCCTTGAGCCTGCTGCCGGCGGGCCAGTTGGACGGCGGGCGGATCGTGCAGGCGGTGTACGGGCGGAAGACGGCGGCACGTGCTACGGTCATCACCCTGATTGCTCTGGCAGTGGCAGCCATTAGTAACGTTTTGGCCCTCTACTGGGCGCTGCTGATTCTCTTTATTGCTCGCGAGCCGGAGCGTCCCCCGCAGGATGAGATTACCGAAACCGACGGCCAGCGGGATGCCTTGGCGCTGCTAGCTCTCTTTTTGATGGTGATGACCCTGCTGCCCATTGCCCCAGCCTTGGCGGGCTTCCTCAACCTCCCCAACGGCTAAAGTCTGGGAAGCTCGATGTCGCCGCCGGGAAAGGGCTTTGGCCCCAGCCGAGACAACAGAGAGAAGCACCTACAGCGCCTGCTGCTTCAGGCTCTCCACCATCACCAGAGGGGGCAACTGGAAGAGGCCAGCTCCCTCTACCAACAGGTGTTGCAGGCCCGGCCCACCCACCCGGAGGCGCTGCACCTTTTGGGGGTCTGTCGGCAGCAGCAGGGATCCCTGGAGGAGGCCATTGCCCTGATGCAGCAGGCTTTGGCGCAGCAGCCGTGCTTTCCCGACGCCCACTATAATCTGGCGATTGCCCTCAAGCAGGCAGGTTACCTGGGGGAGGCAAAAGCCCACCTCCAGCAGGCTCTGGAGCAAGGGGGGCCGGATCCGGAAGTTCTGTACCAGTTGGGACTGGTGCTGCGGCAGCAGGGGGAGTTGGAAGCGGCCCTGGTGCCGCTGAAGCAGGCTCTGGAGTTGCAGCCAGACTTTGCCGATGCCGCCTATACGCTGGCCATCCTGTTGCGCGATTGTGGCCGGGAGGAGGAAGCGGCAGGGCTGTTCTACCGCCTCTGGCAAACTGATCCTGCCGATTTGGCAGCGGCCCTGGGCTGGTGTGTCAGCCAGTTGCCCCTGCTCTACGACACCTCTGAGCAGATCCCAGTTGCCCGGGAGCGCTACCGCCAAGCTCTGCAGCAGGTGAAGGCCCGCTGGGCACAACTGCCGCGGGATCCCAAAACCCTGGAGCGGGCGGCTAGCGGAGTCGGCTCTGTCCAACCCTTCTTTTTGCCCTACCAGGGCCAGAACGACCGCGAGCTGCAGCACCTGTACGGATCCCTGGTAGGGGAGGTGATGGCGGCTCGCTACCCGCAGCCCCGCCTTCTCCTGCGGCGACGTCCTGGGCAGCTGCGGGTGGGCATCGTCTCTGGCCTGTTCCGGGATCACTCTGTTTGGAAGATCCTGACCCACGGCTGGGTAGAAGCTTTGGATCGCTCCCAAGTAGCCCTCTACGGCTTCCACACCTCGGTCGTCCAAGACGAGATTACGCGCTCCCTGCCACCGCGTTTTGAGCAGTTTATAGCCGGATCCCGCAGCTTGGCGGAGTGGCAGGCGGCGATTCGAGCGGCCCAACTGGACGTGCTCCTCTACCCGGAAGTGGGCATTGACCCGGTCTGCGCCCAGTTGGCCGCCTTGCGTTTGGCCCCTGTGCAGGCCATGGCCTGGGGACATCCGCAAACCTCTGGCCTGCCGACGCTGGACGTTTTCATCAGTAGCGAACTAATGGAGCCGCCGGATGGGGCCGACCACTACACCGAGCAGCTCCTGCTTCTGCCTGGCATCGGCACCTACTACATCCCTTTGGACGTTGACCCCGCCCCTGTGGACTGGCAAGCGTGGGGTGTGGATCCTGATAGGGTGCTCTACCTCTGCGCCCAATCTCTGTTTAAGTACCTGCCCCAGTACGACGAGGTCTTCCCCCGCATTGCTCGGGAAGTGGGGCGGTGTCAATTCCTGTTTTTGCGGGGCCGCCTCTCCCAAGGGATCCGCCAGCGCTTCTGGCAGCGGCTACAGCGGGCCTTCCGCGCCTACGGCCTGGCCGCGGAAGACTATGTGCTGCTGCTGCCAGAACTCTCCCCTGCCGAGTACGCCGCCTACAACGCCCTGGGAGATGTTTACCTGGACAGCATTGACTGGTCTGGCGGCAACACCACCCTGGAAGCCCTGCCCCACGGGCTGCCCATCGTTACCCTGCCGGGATCCCTGATGCGGGGTCGCCACACCTACGCCATCCTGCAGCAGATGGGGATCCACGCCACCATTGCCTCTAACCTAGAGGAGTATGTCCAGATTGCTGTGCGCCTGGGCCTGGATGACCGCTGGCGGGAACAGATGGGCCAGCAGGTAAAAGCCCGCCAGGAGTGTGTCTACCGGGATCCAGCCCCCATCCGCGCCCTGGAAGCCTGGTTGCAAAGTCTGGTTTAGGTACTCTCATCCAGCCTAATAGCCTTAGCGCTAACCTGCCTGGGGAAGATCCCGGCCTTCCAGACGGCAGAACAGTTGCCGCATCAGCAGCTCCCGTTGGCCCAAAGAGAGATGGGGAGCAAGAGTGCTTGGAAAGTGGGGCATGGCCAGAGTAACGCGATCCAGCAAGTCGGCGCGGCGGTGCTTTTGCTGGATGGCCCAAGCCCGCTGCACAAGCTCTGCGGCTGTTTCCAGCTCCAGCCCCGCCTGTTGGGCCAGCCAAGCCGCCAATTGTTCCAAGTCGGGATCGAAGCGCAGCCGGTACATGTAGATCAGCATGCCGATCCCAAGCACTAGGCCTATGGCGCTGGCCACATAGGCAGCCTTGATGGAGGTTCCCGGCAGATAGGCCACCGCCGAGACGCGCAAGATTTCATAAGGGATGCGAATTAGGCTGTAGCCGACAACATAGGTCCAAACCCAGGTGCCATCTTTGAGTTTGGGGAAGCGCCAGAACATCCCCATCAAGAGGGCAAACAGAACCAGGTTGAGGACGCTCTCGTAGAAAAAGATGGGGTGAAAAAACTCAAACTGGCTGTACTCCGGCTCGCGGGCTTGGGGGGGGATGTATACCCGCAAGGGCCACCTGCTGTCGGGGGGAATAGGGGCACCGTAGGCCTCGGAGTTAAAAAAATTGCCCCAGCGCCCAATGGCTTGGCCCAAGATTAACCCCGGTGTGATCACATCGGCGTACTTCCAGCCGTTGATCCCGGTGGCGCGGCAATAGAGGTAGAGGGCCAGAGCGCCAGCCAAGATCCCACCGTGGATGACGATGCCTCCCCGCCAGATGGCGAAGGCCGAGAGGGGGCTGTCTTGGAACTCTGACCAGTGGGTGAGGACGTAGTAGAGGCGGGCGCCCAGAAACCCGGACACCACCAGCCACAGGGCCAGGATCTCGACCCGTTCGCTGGCCTTGCCAGGCTCTTTCTCCAGATGGCGAGCCTCTGCTAGGGCTTTGGTCAGGAGCAGGCCGACCAACACGGCAATGGCCATCAGCAGGCCGTACCAGCGCAGCCCCAGACCGCCCACCAATGGAGTTTCGGGGGGAAAGCGAAAGACAAATTCTCCCGGCGAGCTGAAGGTAAGACCCAGCATGCTCTGCACCCCAAAATCCCCAATTCAGTTCCAGCAGCCGGCTTCCATCAGAAGACCCCATTGCGCCAGTGGGACAAAGTCCTGTCTGGGTTCCTTTCCGTAACCTTGAGCAGCCGTTGTCCCCTCCAGTAGGGATCCATTCTCCCCCATCTTGCTCCTCCGGATGCCCAGACGATTTAGTCCCGCAACACATAGCCTACCCCGCGCACCGTCTGGATGAGGCGCTTCTCCCCTGGAGCTTCAATCTTGAGACGCAAGTAGCGAATATAAACCTCGATGATGTTGGAGTCCCCTGTAAAGTTATGTCCCCACACATGCTCCAAAATCTGTTGGCGGCTGAGCACCTGGCGAGGATGTTCCATGAGGTAGCGCAGCAGCTCGTACTCTTTAGCCGTCAGCTCCACCTGTCGCTCCCCCCGCCTCACCTCCCGTGTCACGGGATCCAGGGTTAGATCCATGAAGACTAACTGGCCATTAGGCGATCCCTTGGGGTGCTGCAAATAGATCCGTATCCGCCCCAGCAACTCCTGCAGGCTAAAGGGTTTGACCACGTAATCATCCGCCCCGGCCTCCAGTCCTGCCGCTCGATCCGCCACCTCGTCGCTAGCAGTCATCAGCACCACCGGCATGCGGTTGCCCGTCAGGCGCAACTGCCGACAAACTTCCAGCCCCGAGATCCCGGGCAACATCCAGTCCAGCAGCACTAGGTCAGGCTTCTGATCACAAGCTGCCGCCAGCCCCGCCGTGCCATCGCTGACCACACTAACCCGATATCCCTCGTAGGTCAGCTCAGTTTCCAGGAAGCGGGCCAGTTTAGTCTCATCTTCGATCACCAAAATGTGCGCAGAGGAGGATTCCGGTTCTGGCATATTCTCTCCTCAAAGGAAGAGGCGGGAAACTTGCTCACTGCCCACCAGCATACCTCAGCCCTAGGGGTTGGCAGTTGAGGTTACTCAAAGCCTACGCCAGTCCTGTAGAATTGCCTGCGGTTGATCCCAGAGAGGGCTTTGAGTTATTCAAAGAGCATCCCTGTGGGCCATGTCGTCTCTACCCCCAATTGCATGGGAAAAACTGCCGGGCGCGAGGCTTTGGAACTGGCTCAGCTCACTCCCCCCAGCCTTTGATCGCCTCCAACTTTGGCCTGGGCAGCAAGGTGGTGGTAAAAGCCCCCAAGTGGCTGTACGTGCCCAGGGTGAGATCCTGGAGATTGGCTTGTTCCTGGGGGTGTGGCGCGGACAAAAAGTCAAGACCCAGGCCAACTGGTTGCAGTGGTGGACTGCCGACGGGAGTTTGCTTCTGGTGCGGGGGTTGGGTGGCGATGTGGGAGCGCATGGGTGGTAAAACCAAACGAAACCCATTGTCTGTGAGGAGTTTTCCCAATGCCAGGAAAAGGAACAGCACCTAAAAGTGGTGACAAATGAGAGCAGCGAGTTGTTGCTCTGGCACAATCTCTTGGATTGAAGACCAGCACGAAGGCTGTGGGAGCAACAGCGCTATATTGATGTGGTCATTAGCGATGAAAAAAGCGGCAAGCGACTGGGAGTGAAGTGTAAGTTTCAGGCAACGTCAGGCACAGCAGAAGAGAAGATCCCTGCAACCATTCAAGATATGGAGCACTGGCCTATTCCAGGGATCGTGGTGATTGATGGCGAAGGGTTCTCAAAAAACATGCAAGGATACCTAATGTCTACAGGGAAGGTGGTCTGGTTTAGCGATTTAGAAGATTGGCTACGTTTGTATTTTGGATTGTAACATGAGCGATTTGCTTCTTCCGCGACCCTTTCTAAAATGGGCTGGCGGCAAGACACAACTGACGGACGCCCTATTGGAGCGGATGCCGGTCTACTTCAACACTTACCACGAGCCTTTTGTTGGGAGTGGTGCACTTTTCTTTCGCCTGTACAGAGAACGCAAGATTAAACAAGCGATTCTTTCTGATATCAACGCCGAGTTGATAGATACTTACCTGGCCATTCGCGATCATGTTTGGGAAGTTATTCAACTGCTTTCTGAATTTCCATACGATAAAAGTTTTTATTACCAGATTCGAGAGAAAGATCCTTGGTCAATGAGTCTTGCAGAAAGAGCAGCACGCATGATTTACCTAAACAAGACAGGCTACAATGGTTTGTATCGGGTCAATCGGCAGGGAAAGTTTAATGTTCCTTTTGGGCAATATAAAGCTCCAAAGTATCTGGACAAAGACAATCTTTTAGCTGCATCCCTTGCTCTACAACATGCTGAAATTTTGTGCGTGCCATTTGAGACAGTTATCAAGAGAGCCAAGCCGGGCGACTGGGTGTATTTTGACCCACCTTATGTTCCTGTCTCGCAAACATCAAACTTTACTTCCTATCATGCCAACGGCTTCACCTTAAAGGATCAAGAGCGACTACGAGATATTTGCATTGACTTGAGCAAGAATAACGTGTACATCACGCTTTCTAATTCTGACACTGCAATCATTCGCTCTTTGTACGCTATGCCCTTCTTTGCTGTTGATGAGGTTCAAGCAAACCGGGCTATCAACTGCAAGGGGGCAAAGCGAGGAAAAATCACGGAGCTAGTGATCACAAACTACCCTGTTGAAAGAACGGTGCAGCTATGCTTACTGGAGCAGGGGTTGCCTTATTTGAATGCCACCCAACAGGCGCCTGCCCCTGCTGCTGCTCCGCTGCGCTTCGGCGTCGCTCCTGAGGCAACAGACTAGTAGGTGCGCCCGCGCCAAGAGCGGGGGCGACTGAGGGCTGACAAGATCACCCGCAGGACAGCCAAGGGATCCGCCAGGGGCGAAGCCCAGAATGTCCACGGGGGATCCTGGTAGGAGCCGCGAATGCCTACCAGCACGCCCAAGCGCAGGGCGAGTAGGCCTAAGTTTAGCCCCAACAGAACCTGCTCTGTTAGGGAAAAAGGCAACCCCATCCCGGCCTTGAGCCCCAGCCCCCCAACTGCCAAGACCGGGATCCCTTGGGTAAGCACCAGTAGGGCGATATCCCCCCACAGTTGAGCTTTGGGGGTGGCATCTTTTAAATCCAGGGAGCGGCCCCACTCCCGCCAGGTTTCGGCCAAAGACGTGTACATGCGCACCTTGAGCAGGTGCCGACCGTCGCAAAAAGCTACTTTAAAGCCGGCTGCCGCGATCTGCCGCACCAGGGTGACGTCGTCGCAAAAGGAAGCTCGCGCCAGCGTGTAGCCATTCATGGCTTCCAGCACCGAGCGGCGCACCAACATGCATTGCCCATTGGCCATCGTCCGCTCCGGCAGAGCAGCCGTGTCCCCTACCGCCCCATAGCGGTAGATCAGGGTTACCAAAAGAGCTGGCTGCAGCCAAGCTTCTCCCCAGTGCTCCAAGATAAACTGCGGCGCCAGGGTGATGAGATCCAGCTGGTTGGCTTGGGCAGTTTCCAGCAAGCGCTCTACCAGGCCTGGCTGGGGGCGGGTATCGGCATCAATACCCAGGATCCACTCAGAGGCGGGATCCGATTGGAGAAATCCATAGTGCAACGCCCAGGGACGACCTACCCAGCCACTGGGCAGGGGATCGTCGGTCAAGAGGCGAAAGCGGGGATCCCGCTCGGCCATCTGCAGCACTTTCTCGCGGGTGCCATCCTGGGAGTGGCTATCCACCACCAGTACCTCGCGCACAACCGCTCCCTGGCGGTGCAGCCCTTCCAGGCAGGGATCCAGGCGCTTGGCTTCGTTGAGGGTGGGCAGCAGGACGCTGACCAGGCCCGGCGGGAAAGGGATCCCCGCTTGGCCAGGGGGCAGAGGGGAAGGGCGCCACACAGCGGGCAGCAGCCGGGCCAGCAACACCGCTGCCATTGGCATCTGCAGGGCCAGCAAACCCAGGGCAGCCGCATCGCCGATCCAATCCGGGATCCCATGTGTATCCATCTCAACCTACTTTTCAACATCAAACAAAAGTTGCCCGGTGGAACCCAACCCAGCGGCTTCGGTTCAGAATCAGTGTGGCTCCTTCGCTGACCCTCACCTTTCCAGCCCTTTGTGGATGTTTCCACTCAGCTCAGCCCTGGGGGATCCCTTGTTACCCTGGTCAGGCTTCCGGCAGAAAAGCTGGATCCCGCTTTGGTGCGGAAAGAGCTGGGCCAAATTCTTGCCGAGAAACCCAAACACCTCTTACTGGATCTAAGCCAGGTTACGCTGATCAACAGCAGGGGGGTGTCGGCTTTGGTGTGGGCAAGACGCCTCTGCTCTGCCGCTGGCTGTCATCTCAAGCTCTGCGGCTTAGGAGAACAAGCCAAGCTGGTTCTCAAGGTTACCCGTCTGGATTCTCTTTTTGAGATTTATCCGTCGGTGGAAGCGGCCCTCAAGGAGGTCTCTGAGTCCTAAAGGGGAGAGCTTACCGCCTCCTCAAATCAAAACTCCTAGGGGCTAGTCTCCTGGTTCTCAACGGCCTGGGGCTGGTTTCTTTGGGCATAGAGCTTTGCCTGTTGCCGGATTTCCTCCCGCACCTTGGGCGGGGCCAGGCGGGCCGCTTGCTCAAACAGATCAGGGGCTTGTGCCCGGAGGCTTTCGTCGGTAGCGGAGCTAAGAGCAATGGCTTTGCCCAACAGGGGCGCAAAATCACTGGGATCCGCCGCTATCATCTCATCATAAAGGGCCACCGCTTTTCCCGTCTGGTTGTTGCGGGCGTAGATAAAGGCCAAGCGCAGGCGGACATCGTTATCTTCCGGTACTTCTTTCAGGTAGTTCTCCAGCAGGTCAATGGCTTCAGAAGTGCGGCCCAGAGCCAGTTGAACATCGGCCAGCTCCTGCAGAACTTGGCTATCTTTGGGATCCTTTTTGTGAAGGATCTGGAGCTGTCCTAATGCCCCTTCTAGATCTCCTGTCTCCCGCTGAATCTGAGCCAAAAAAGCTCGCAGTTGCCGATTTTCCGGCTCCAGTTCCACCAGCTTCTTCAGCGGCTCAATGGCCCCTTGCGGCTCGTTGAGCTGCAGTTGCGTGTCAATTAACCCCCGCAGGGCAATGGGGTTATCCGGCTCCCGTTCCAGCACGGCCCGGTAGCCGTCCGCCTGGGCCCGCAGTTGCTCGGTAACCAAATTGGCGGTGTCTGCCGAGTCAGAAGGCCCCAGTGCCTGCAGTATCGGGCCAAAGGAGAAGCCCAGGAACACGACTGCGCCAAACACCAGCATCAGGGCTTCCAGGAATTTGCGGAGGGGCGATTTGTCAGGTTTGGACTGAGGCATGAAGGGGCTCCACCAATCTCTCTGTACTCTATCATCGGCCCCCTTGAAAGCACAGCAGCCTACTGGCCAGGCCAGCGGCACAGGGATGGTGCTAGAACCTCGCCGGCAGCCCCCTTAACTTTGAACCTGCTGGAGCTGCTGCACCTGGGCCTGTAGGTAGGGGATCCCCACCCGGTAGCAGTAGTCGCCGAAGCGCTCTTGGGGGTGGCGCTCCTGCTTGTAGAGCTGCAGAAGAATTCTCATCAGGGGCACGATCTGGCTAATGTGCACCCGATCCTGAAACGGCTGGGCCAGGCGATCCCCTTGCGGGCTGGCCCCCAGCCAGATCTGGTAGTAGCCATCGGGGGCGGATCCCACCAAGCCGAGCTCTGCCAAGTAAGGTCGGGCACAGCCATTGGGGCAGCCGGTCATGCGCACCAAAAAGGGCGAATCCTGCAGCCCCAGCTCCTGCAAGAGCTGATCCAACTGGCGAATCAGGGTGGGCAGGGCTCGCTCCGACTCGGTAATGGCCAAGCCGCAGGTGGGAAGCGCCGGACAGGCCATGGAGAGCCGCACCAGCTCCGGGATCTCCTCTTTGGAAAGCACCCCGTGGGACTTGAGGATCTGGTTGATGGCCTCTCGCTGACTCTCCTCGATGTCAATGAAGATCACGTCCTGCGTAGGGGTTAGCCGCAGGTGGAGGGAAAATTCCTCTACAATCTTGCGCAGGGCCGTTTTCAGCTGCCGCTCCGGCGTATCTTGGATGCGGCCATTTTCAATCGAGAGGCCCAAAAACCAACGGCCATCCCCTTGCTCGTGCCAGCCCAGGTAGTCGTCGCTGTTGGGGACAAACTTGGGCATGCGCCGGAAGGGCAGTAGCTTCTCCCCCAGGTACTGCTCGACCACGCGGCGAAACTTGCGGATCCCCCAGTCGCGCACCAGATACTTCAGCCGTGCCTGCTTGCGGTCGTAGCGGTTGCCGTGATCCCGCTGCACCGCCAAAACCGCCTGGCAAACCCGGTACACCGCTTCCGGCGGGGCAAAGCAGAGTTTCTGGGCCAAAAGGGGTTGGGTCTCCTCCTTGCCGTGGGTGCGCCCCATGCCGCCGCCCACCACGATGTTGAAGCCCTTGAGGTTGCCCTTGCGGTCGGTGAGGACGATCAAACCCAGGTCTTGGGAGTACACATCGACGGTGTTCTCCCCGGCTACGGCGATGGCCGTCTTAAACTTGCGGGGCAGATAGACCGGGCCATAGAGAGGTTCCGGCCCCTCCAGCCTCACGCCGTTGCCCACAAACTGCTCGGCTTCCTGGACTTCCGGATCCACCGGCGGGATGGGAACCGGCTCTCCATCCACCCACAGCTCGTAGTAGGCAGAAGTCTTTGGAGCCAGGAGATCCGCCAGCTTGCGGGCGTACTCCTGGGCGTAGCGGTAGGCAGGCCGGTTTTTGTAGGGGGCAGCCGGCGCCATGACGTTGCGGTTAACATCGCCACAGGCGGCCAGGGTGGATCCCATCTGCCGGATGATGCTGGCAATGGTGGCCTTGAGATTTTTCTTTAGGATCCCGTGGAGTTGAAAGGTCTGCCGGGTGGTGGCCCGCAGGGTGCCGTTGCCGTACTCCTCGGCCAGCCGATCCAGGGTCAAGTAAAGCTGCGGCGGCACATGCCCCCCCGGAATGCGGGTGCGCAACATCATCTGGTAGGCCCGCTCCCGTCCCTCCTGCTTCCGCTGCTGCCGCAGATCCCGGTCGTCCTGCTGGTAGGCGCCATGAAACTTGAGCACTTGCGCCGCCGCCTCGCTAAAGTGGGTGGTGTCTTGGGCCAGCTCCTGCTGCAAGGGATCCCGCAGGAAATGGCTATCTGCCTTGATCTGCTCCACCTTGGAGCGCTTGGCCGCAGAGCCGACAAGGGAGCTCATCCGATTCTCCAGTAATCCGGTCGGAATACCTGTGAAACAGGGTAGCATCTCCCCTGGGCCGTGTCTAGTTCTGTGGGTTGGGGTTAGAACAGCCTACCCCCCTCTCCCTCTGGGAGAGGGGCTGGGGGTGTTCGCGCTAGCGGCGCGGAGCGCTTGGGTCGTCACTCCAGGAGAGGGGACGGGGGTGAGGGCAGGATACCACCGCAGATTGAGAGCCTCTAGCCGGCCAGGGCCAGGCGGGCGCCGTATTCTGCCGCCGACCAGAGTTTCCAGGCAGAGTTGCCCTGTAGCTCCAAGACCAGGTCGTGGTAGGCCAGGAGAGTGGGGCGGTGGCCGACGCTGACGTAGGTGGTGTTGAGGTGTTGCAGTTGCCGGTAGAGCAGCTTTTCGTTGGCTACATCTAGAGCGCTGGTGGCCTCATCCAAAATGGCGTAGCGAGGCCGTGTAATTAAAATGCGGGCAAAGGCCAGGCGCTGCTGTTCGCCCAAGGAGAGGGTGCTGGCCCAATCTTTCTCCACGTCAAAGCCGCCCACCCGCTCCGGCAAGTCGGCTAGATTAACCCGAGCCAAGATTTGCAAGAGCTCCTCGTCGGTTAGATCTCGGCGACGACCTGGATAGAGGAGTTGATCCCGCAGGGATCCCAGCAGCATGTAGGGCTTTTGCGGCAGGAAGAGCATCTCGGTGGTATCGGGGCGGGCAATGGATCCCTGGCCGTTGTTCCACAGGCCGGCAATGGCCCGCAGGAGGGAGCTCTTGCCGCTGCCGCTGGCTCCTACAATGAGCAGCCGTTGGCCTGCCTCTAAACTCAGAGACAGATCCCGCACCAGGGTTTGTTCCGAGTTTGGTGTTAGCAAAGTAACGTGCTGCAGCGCCAGGTGGGGAGCAATGCGAGTTTGGATGGTGCTCTCCCGAGTGTGGGTGTGGCGCAGGGCCGGATTCTCCAACGCTTCGTAAAAGGACCCTAGACGGTTGATCCCGGCGGCAAAGCTGGAGATGCTCTGGATCTGGTTGGCCACGATTGAAAGGGCACTCAGCACCTGGCTGAAAGCAATGGTGGCCTGGGTAATGGTGCCAAAATCCCGTACGCCGCTAAAGTAAAGGGGGGCCACAATTACATAGGGCACAATGCGCGTGAAGTAGTTATAGGCATACTGAAAAATGTCAATAACAGCCTGCCAAATGATTAACAAGTCAAAGTTGCGCAGGGCAGCAGCAAAGCGATTCAAGATCTGCCTCAGCTCTAGGTCTTCTCCCTGGTAAAAGGCGATGGACTCAGCGTTGTCCCGCACGTGGACTAGGCTGTAGCGAAAGTCAGCCTCGTAGCGCAGTTGATCGAAGTTAATTTTAATTAGCTTGCGTCCAGCCACAATGGCAATGGCGGTGCCAATGGCAGCATAGACAACCAATCCCACCGCCAAGGGGCGGGAGATGCTGTAGAGGATGCCGGTAAAGGCGTAGAGGGTGAGGATCGAGTCGAGAATATCCAGCAAAAAAGAAAGGGTAGTGCCGGTAAAGGAGCGAACGTCTTCGGAGATGCGCTGGTCGGGGTTGTCGATTTCGGTGTTGGCGGCGTTGGAATCCAGCTCGTAGTAGGCCCGGCGATCAAAGTAGCGATCCAGAAAGTGGTCGGTCAGCCATTCCCGCCAAAACAGCCCCAGCTTCAGCCGCGTATATCGGTAAATAACCAAAATGGGAATGGCCGAGATGATTAGCACCCCGTAGATGATTAAAAACTGCCAGAAGGTACTCTCTTCTTTTTGTTGTAGGGCGGTATCGATAAACCGAAAGATAAAGCTAATCATTACGTTTAGTCGGTTTACCGTTAGAGATAGAAACAGCAAAAAGGTAAGGAGCACCCACTGCAACCAGCGCCGATGAATCTGCCTCCACACCACCACAAACGCCAGACTGCTTAGGACTAAGCTGGCTGCTGCCACCCCCAGTACTGGCGAGGCTAGGTTTCTCTCCGTTTGCTCGACCAGTCCTGCTGCTAAAGTTCGGAAGAACTCTGGAAAAAGAGCCTGCCCAGCCAGGGTTACCCCAATCTCGACAAAAAACATCAGGGCAACCACAAACACCATGGATGCTGTTAACAAGCCAAAGAAAATCCAGCCCCCATAGCGCACCCGCGGGTAAAAATAGGGCTGGGCTACGCTAATAAAGCGGTCCCAAAGTTTGCGGTCAAAGTTAAATTGATAGGTCTGGGATTCCATGTGGCAGTTGTCGGCAACAACATCTTCCAGGCTAACAGGCCAGGGATCCCTTCTTGGTCCACCAGGAGCAAATCCCTTCGCCTCTGAGGAAGAGCCCCGCTGCCCATGCTGAGCCAGTGCTGGTAGGGATTATGTCCAGCTCCTGCGCGGGAGCCTACTTTTGCCCAAAGCTTCTGTTTTCAGTTGGGATCCCCTTGCAACCGCTTTTGCCAGGCCGCTTGGGCCGCCAGCCACACCGTCTGAACCGGCACGCGAAACGCTTGGGCGCGGGCCACGCAGTCGCGGAACTCCGGCTGGGCGTTGACAAGGCGGCCATGGTGATAGGCCACCTTGATGTCCACCAGGCCGTAGGGGGTTTCCACCCGTTCGATCCGCCGCTCCAGGACGGTGCGCTGCTGCTGGGAGTGGCGGATGCCCAGGGTGGTGGTTTCCCGGAAGATGAGCTCCTGGCACTCCGGCACCCGATCCGGCGGGCAGATCACCGTCAGTAACACTCCCGGCCGCCCCTGCTTCATGGTGATGGGTTGGGTAAACACGTCCCAGGCGCCGAGGGCCAGCAACTGCTCGCAGGTATAGGCAATCACTTGGGGGTTGAGGTCGTCAATCTGAGTTTGCAACACTGAGACGATCTCGGTTGGCTCTTCCCCCTGGGACTGACCAATCCAGAGACGAAAGATGTTGGGAATGGGCAACTCGCGGCTGCCGGCCCCGCGCCCCACTTTTTCCAGCCGCAGCGGTGGACAGGGCCCAAACGCTTCTGCCAGCGCCACCGCCAGGGCTGCGCCGGTGGGGGTAACCAGCTCGGCTTCCACGCCGTTGCTAAACACTGGCACCCGTCCCATTTCCCACAGCTCAATCACCGCCGGCACGGGCACCGCCAGTTGGCCATGTTTGGTGCTCACCCAGCCACCGCCAATGGGATGGGGAGAGGAGATCACCCGCTCCACCTGCAGCCAATCCAGGCCGATACAGGTGCCGACGATATCCACCAGGGCATCGACGGCCCCCACCTCGTGGAAATGCACTTTTTCTAGGGGCACCTGATGGACTTTTGCCTCTGCCTGCGCCAGCTTCTCAAAAACTTTGAGGCTGCGGGCCTTGACCGCAGGGGCCAAGCGGGATCCGGCAATCAAAGCCTGGATCTCCCTCCAGGAGCGGGCGGGCGGGGACTCGTCCAACACCTCCACCACCGCTTGCAGAGCCGGCTGGCCGCACCGCTGCACCCGGCATACTTGTAGGCTGTATTCTCCTTCGATGCCCAGCGCCTGGAGCTGCTGGTTGAGATACTCCAGGGGCACCCCGCAATCCAGCAGAGCCCCCAAGCACATATCGCCGGCAATGCCTGCCGCACAGTCCAAGTAGGCCACCTTCATAGCAGCGTTGAAACGGGAGGGACGGCTCCACTCAGTTTTGCCCAGAGTGGTGGCGATGCCAACGGGAGGGGCTGCCGCCAAGGCCAAAATAGGAAAAACTTCCGCCGCAAGGGGGGATCCCAAATGAATCCTTGGATCCGCTTTTGGCTTTCCCTGGGGATCCTGCTGGGGGCAACGCTGCTGCTGTGGGGCCTGTGGGGATCCCCAGCAGGATCCCAGACTCGCCTCAACTTTAGCAATGCCAATTTGCAGGGGCAGGATCTGTCCGGCCAGGACTGGCGGGGCAGCAGTTTTGTCAGCGCCAACCTGCAGGGTGCCGATCTGCACGGGGCCAACCTTGCCGGCGTGGCCTTTACCAAAGCCAATCTGGCGGGGGCTAACCTGGCGGGGGCAGATCTCAGCAACAGCCTGTTGGATCTGGCCAACCTAGCAGGCGCCGACCTTAGGGGGGCCAACCTCAGGGGAGCCATTGCTGCCCGGGCGGTTTGGCAAGGGGCGCAGATTGCCGGCGCTGACTTTAGCGACGCCTATGTGGATCGGGCAGCCCTGCGGGAATTGTGCCAGCGGGCTGAGGGATCCCATCCCGTAACAGGCGTTGCCACCCGCGCAAGTCTAGGCTGTCCCTGAAAGCCGGCAAAGGTGAAGAAAACAGGATCCCTGAACCCTCTTGGCTGGATTGCCCTTTAGATTGGGGAAGGTGTTGACCCTGCCCCACCATGAGCAAGCCCAGCTTCGCAGTCATTGGCCTGGCGGTGATGGGGGAAAACCTGGCCCTCAATGTCGAGCGCAATGGCTTTCCCGTTGCGGTCTACAACCGGACGCGCGCCAAGACCGAGCAGTTCATCCAAGGGCGGGCCCAAGGCAAGCAGATTACCCCCGCCTACAGCCTGCCCGAATTGGTGCAACTGTTGGAGCGGCCCCGCAAAATCTTAATCATGGTCAAGGCAGGCCCGCCGGTGGATGCCCTCCTCGACGAGCTCAGGCCGCTGCTGGAGCCAGGCGACATCCTCATCGATGGCGGCAACTCCCTCTACAGCGACACCGACCGGCGCGCCGAGGTCCTAGAAGCCAGCGGGATCCACTTTGTCGGCATGGGGGTGAGCGGCGGGGAAGAAGGTGCCCTTAACGGCCCTAGCCTCATGCCCGGCGGCAGCCTGGAAGCCTACCGCCAACTGGAGCCCATCCTCACCAAAATTGCCGCCCAAGGGCCGGACGGCCCCTGCGTCACCTACCTGGGACCCAAAGGGGGCGGGCACTACGTGAAGATGGTGCACAACGGCATCGAATACGGCGACATGCAACTGATTGCCGAGGCCTACGACCTCATGCGCAGGGGGCTGAAGCTGTCAGCCCCCCAGATGCAGGAGATCTTCCAGGCCTGGAACGAGACGGAGCTGGAGTCGTTTTTGATTGAGATTACCGCCAAGATCTTGGGGACGCTGGATCCGGAGACGGGCAAGCCGCTGGTGGATCTCATCTTGGACAAAGCAGGCCAGAAGGGCACGGGCCTGTGGACGGTCAAGGACGCCCTGGATCTGGGGGTGCCGGTGCCCACCATTGAGGCGGCAGTGCAGGCCCGCCTCCTCTCCTCGATGAAGGAAGAGCGGGTGGCCGCCTCGCAGCAGTTGCCAGGGCCGGGAACAGCCTTTGAAGGGGATCCCGACCGCTTCCTCCAGGATCTGCGCGCCGCCCTCTACTGTTCCAAGATCTGCTCCTACGCCCAGGGGATGGCGCTGCTCAAGCAAGCCACCGTTGCCCACGGCTATGTTTACACCTTTAGCGAGATCCCCCGCATCTGGAAGGGGGGCTGCATCATCCGCGCCCGCCTCCTGAGCAGGATCCAGGCGGCCTACCAGCGGGATCCGGAGCTGGTCAACCTGCTTTTGGATGAGGAGTTTCAGCAGGCCATCCAGGAACGGCAGGGATCCTGGCGGCGGGTGGTGGCCACCGCGGCTACCCTAGGGATCCCGATCCCGGCCATTAGCGCTTCCCTGGCCTACTACGACAGCTACCGCACTGCCGAGCTGCCCCAGAACCTCACCCAAGCCCAGCGGGATTTCTTTGGCGCCCACACCTTTGAGCGCATCGACAGGCCGGGGATTTTCCACCACGCCTGGAACGCCTAGGCAGGATCCCCCTCTGGTGCGGCCGCTAGACCTAGCGGCGTCTGCTTCAAGGTAGAACCCCACGCCTCGGTATGGAAAGGCTCTCCTTCTTGGGGAAAATCCCTGCGGAAGTGGGATCCGCGACTTTCCTCCCGCAACAGAGCCCCTTGCCCCACCAGGCGAGCAAGCAGCAACAAACTCCCGGCCTCGACCTCCTCCCGGCTGGCCCAGGGCTTCTCCTCCAGGGGCAGGGCTTCTGCAAAAGCCAGAAAAGCCCGCAGCCGCTCTCCCTGCCGCACCACGCCCAGTGCCTCTCCCACCTGCTGCCTAAGCTCGGAAAGAAGAGAGGGCGGCGCAGTCAGCACAGGTAGAGCCTGCACCTGAAGGGGTGGCTCTTGGAGCTCCCGCAGAGCAGCCAGAGCAGCTCGCTTGCCCATGACCAGCCCTTCCAAGAGGCTGTTGGAAGCCAAACGGTTTGCCCCGTGCAACCCTGTAGAAGCCACCTCCCCGGCAGCATAGAGGCCCGGCAGGCCAGTGAAGCCAAAGGCATCCGTTCGCACCCCGCCCATGACGTAGTGGGCAGCGGGAGCAACCGGCAGGAGGTCTTTTCCGGGATCCAGCCCCAAAGCGCGGGCAGAGGCAACAACGGTGGGAAAGCGCTCCTCCAGCTCTGGCACAGCCCGTAGATCAAGATAAACTCCCCCCGTCCGCTGCCGCTCCCAGAACACCGCCTGGGCCACCACATCCCGCGGCGCCAGCTCGCCCAGCTCCGTATAGCAAGGCATAAAGCGCTCCCCCCAGGCGTTGAGAAGCACGGCCCCTGCCCCTCGGGCAGCCTCACTAACCAGGGCTCCATTGGGCAAGGCGGTGGGGTGAAACTGCACAAACTCCAGATCCCTTAGGACAGCTCCTGCCCGCCAGGCCAAGGCCATCCCATCCCCGCTGGCCCCCGGCGGAGCCGTCGAGAGGGGGAAAAGGCTGCCAAACCCGCCTGTAGCTAAGAGAACTGCCCCTGCTTTCACCTGCAGTGGCCCATCTGGCCCCAGCAGCAGGGCCCCCCCTACCCTGCCTCCTGCCATCAAAAGGCTGAGGGCTGTGTATCCCTGGAGAGGCGGCTTGTTTAGGCGAGCCAGCAAACCTTGCAATAGCCACAGCCCGCTCCGATCCCCTCCCAGATGGCGTATCCGCGCCCGCGAGTGGCCCCCTTCCCGCACCGGCTCCGGATGGAAGGGCAGCCCCCAGGACAAAAGCCTCTCCAGGTGAAAGGGGGCTTCCTGCAGGATGGAGCGGGCCACCTCCACTTCCACCAAGCCACGGCCTGCTTGCAGGGTGTCCTGGAGGTGGGCTTCCACATCTGCTGCATCCAGTGGAAAAGCTATCCCCCCCTGCGCCCAAGGAGTGGATCCAGAAGGCAAGGGATCCTTGCTTACCACCAGGGTTCTGGCTCCCTCTGCTTCCGCCCACAGGGCTGCATAGATCCCTGCCACCCCTGCCCCCAGGATCAAGAGGTCTGTTTCCGCTAGGAAAGACGTAGACAACACTGGACAAAACAGACCCTCGCCAAGGGTGCTCCCTCTAGGCTCCAGCAGGCACTGACAGCATGGCCAGGATGGACTTGCGGGCTTTTTCGGCCACCGCCTCTGGCACCTGGATCACGTAGCGCATCTCCACTAGGGAGCGGTAGATCTTCTCCAGGGTAATTTTTTTCATATACTCGCAGACGGCGTCCGCCTTGACGGGGATAAAGGTCTTATCGGGGGCCTCTTTTTGCAGCCGGTGGAGAATGCCCACTTCGGTGGCAACCACAAACTCGCGGCTGGCCGAAGTTCTGGCATAACGCACCATCCCCTCGGTAGAAAGGAGCTTGGCGTCCGGCTTGAGAAATAGACAACTGGAGCCGCAACTGCACTCGGGGTGGATGAGGAACTCCGCCTCCGGGTGCTTCTCTGCCATTGCCTTGAGGTGCTCCTCGCGAATGCCCACATGGACGTGGCACTCGCCGGGGAACAGATCCAACTCCCTCCCCGTTGTCTGGGCTACATAGGCCCCCAGGAACATATCCGGCACAAAGAAGATGGGGCGATCCGACGGCAGGCTGGCCACCACCTGCACAGCGTTGGCGCTGGTAACGCAGACATCGGCCAGGGCTTTAATCTCGGCGGCCGTGTTGACATAGGCCACCACCAGCCCCTCGGGGTTGGCCTCCTTCCAGCGCCGCACATCCTCAGGCCGGATGCTATCGGCCAGGGAGCAGCCTGCCTCTAGATCCGGCAGCAGCACCGTCTTTTCCGGGTTGAGGATAGCTGCCGTCTCGGCCATGAAGTGGACGCCAGCAAAGACAATGACCTGGGCATCTGTCTTTTGGGCCTCGCGGGCCAGGCCCAGGGAGTCTCCCACAAAGTCCGCCACTTCCTGCACCTCGGGGAGTTGGTAGGAGTGGGCTAGGATAACGGCCTGCCTTTCCTGCTTGAGTCGAGCAATTTCCTGGACAAGGGTTTCTTGGGTCATGGTGAACCTTCTGTTTTGGCTGGGCCGGCCACGGGTGCAGATCTGGACTGGTGCGGGGCTAAGGAGAAGTTGCCAGTAGGCAGCAACTGGCCTTCCTGCTTTAGGCGGTATTGTTACCTAGCCTAGCATTAGAAACAGCGCTCCCTGGGGCAAACCTCAGGGCCGCACCACGAGCAAGGAGAGATCCAGGGCCTTGGCCGAGTGAGTCAGGGCCCCCACACTGATGTAGTCAACGCCTGCCTCCGCCGCTTGCCGGGCGCGCTCTAGGTTCATGTTGCCGCTGGCTTCTAGGGGAACTTTCCCCCCCACCCGTTGAACGGCAGCCCGGATCTGCTCCAAGGGGAAGTTATCGAGAAGGATTAGATCGGCGCCTGCCGCCAAAGCCTCCTCCAGCTCCTGGAGGTTGCGCACCTCAACCTCGACCTTGAGGTGGTGGGGGGCACCTGCTTTGGCCCGCTGGACGGCTGCCAAGATGCCGCCGGCACCGCGAATGTGGTTTTCCTTAATCAAGATGCCGTCGAAGAGGCCAAAGCGGTGGTTTTTGCCGCCTCCTACCCGCACAGCATATTTCTCCAGAGCGCGCAGGCCGGGGGTGGTCTTGCGGGTGTCCAGGAGCTGGGTCGAGGTTCCCCGCAACGCCTCTACGTAGGTGCGGGTAAGGGTGGCAATGCCAGAAAGCCTTTGGAGAAGGTTCAGCGCTAGCCTTTCTGCTGCCAGAATCCCCCGCAGGGATCCCTTGAGCTGGAGCACTTCTTGGCCGACGGCCACCCTCTCCCCTTCCTCTGCCTTGGGAGCGAACTCCACCTGGGGATCCACCAGCCGGAAAACCCGCCTGGCAATCTCCAGACCCGCCAGGATCCCTGCCTCCTTAGCTAGGATCACCGCCTCGCCCTCTACTCCGGGGGGCAGCGTCAGCTCGCTGGTGAGATCGCCGTGGCCGAGATCTTCCTGTAGCCAGGCGCACAGGGTCTCCTCCGGGATGTAGAATGCTGACATCATCTTTTGCTTTGCTTATGGCCTCGACTGGATCGTCTCAACCCAATAGCGGCACCTTCAGCCGTCGTCAGTTGCTCAAAGCAGGAGCTGCTGCCCTTGGGGGAAGTCTGCTGGCGGCAGCGGCTGCTCGATCCTCCCCCACTCTCATCGTGGCTCAGAGATCCAAACTTGACCGGGTTTCCTATGCTACCAACTGGTATGCCCAGGCGGAGCATGGCGGCTTTTACCAGGCGGTGGCCACAGGCATCTATCGCGAATATGGGCTAGACGTCACCATCAAGATGGGCGGCCCTAGCGTCAACATTACCCAGATTTTGGCCGGCGGAGCTGCCGACTTTGCCATGGGGGGAAGCGCGGGAGTCATCAACGCCGTGCGGGAAGGGATCCCGCTCATCTGCGTGGCGGCTATTTTCCAAAAAGACCCCCAGGTTCTCCTCGCCCATCCTGGCACCCAGCGCTTGGAGGATCTCAAGGGCCGACCCATCTTCGTGGCCAAAGGGGCTTTTACTACCTACTGGCCCTTTCTGCGGGCCAAGTACGGCTTCACCGACGACCAGACCCGCCCCTACAACTTCAACCCCGGTCCCTTCTTGGCGGATCCCACCTCAGCGCAGCAGGGGTATCTCACCTCTGAGCCTTTTGCCATTGAAAAACAAGGAGGCTTTAAGCCGGTAATTTTTCTCCTAGCCGACTACGGCTACAACCCCTATGCCACAACCATCGAGACGCGGCGCCAACTGGTGGAAACCAAGCCAGACCTGGTGCAGCGATTTGTGGATGCCTCTATCAAGGGCTGGTACAGCTTTCTAGAGGATCCCCGCCCCGCCTATCGCCTCATCAAGCAGGATAACCCGGAGATGAGCGATGAGCAGTTGGCCTATAGCTTTGAGAAGTTGAAGGAGTACGGCATCATTTTGTCTGGCGACGCCCTAGAAAAGGGCATTGGCGCCATGACCCACGAACGTTGGCAAAGCTTCTTTGAGAACATGACAGTGGCGGGTGTCTTTGAGCCAACCATCAACTACCGAGCTGCCTACACCCTGGACTTTGTCAACAAAGGGCCTGATTATTACAAGAGCTAGGCCTACGCCCTGCAAAGCCTGACGACCCCCTTAGGGGCAGACAGCCCTCTATCAGAATCAGAATCCGCGCGCCCCTCTCTGGCCGGGGGGCAGGGATCCGAAATTCGTGCTGGATTCAGTTTGTCCAGGAACTTGGCCCACTAAGGGTTCTCGCCAGGTTGTCCCTCAAGGCTGCCTTTGTCACCTGTGCCGCTGGGGTCTTCCCTTGGCGAGGTTTCGCTCACCCCCGTCAGCCAAGCGGCACTACCAGAAAGCTACCCCTTGGGTAAAGGGGCAAGGGAGCTTTGGGTTGGGGTGCACGGATATTGCCTAGCCGTTGGAGGGAGGGCCTAGGATCCCTTGGCAAGCTCCCAAGAAAAGAAGGTAAGGCTGGCAGGGGGAGGGCTACCCCTTGGGGCAAGGGGACAGCCTCCTGAGGCTACGCTCCTTGCCGCGGCAGGAGGGCGGGTAGTTTACAATGGAAGACTGCCTGGCTGAGGCCAGGTTTGTCTCTTGTCGTTCCGTCTGTTGAGTGGTGAAAAGGAGAAGCAAGCCTTGCCAAAATTTGCCCTAAAAGCCCTGTGGCTGCAAAACGATTTGGCTATTGCAGTGGATCAAATAGTGGCCAAAAACCGCAGTCCCCTCACCCGCTACTTTTTTTGGCCGCGGGATGATGCTTGGGAACAGCTTAAGACTGAACTGGAAAGCAAAAGCTGGATTAGTGAGGAAGATCGCATCAACCTGCTCAACCAAGCCACCGAACTGATCAACTACTGGCAAAACGGTGGACGGGAGCGCCCCATTAGCGAAGCCCAAGCCCGGTTTCCTGACATCCTCATCAGCGACAGTTCGTAACAGCCCCCCTGTTTGTTCCCTTGCAGCAGGCCAAAGGCAGGCTTCTCCAGCCGAAAGTTACCTCCGAATCCAGGCCATCTTGCTGAGGCTGCCGCCTTTGGGCTAGATTAGCACTCGAGGTTTCAGAGTGCTAGCTCTTGACCTAGCCAAGGGAGGGGATCACTGGGAACCTCCCAGGATCCCGCTCGGCCCAGTGGCACTCAGAACAAGTGGCCTAGTTGCTAGTTGAGATAGCGAGGATCGGGGACGCTATGGCCAAGCAGATTTTGTTTAAGGAAGAGGCCCGCAAGGCACTGGAGGAGGGCATTAATCAAGTAGCAGACGCAGTCAAGGTTACAATTGGCCCTAAGGGGCGCAATGTGGTTCTAGAGAAGAAATTTGGTGCGCCTCAGATTGTCAACGATGGGGTAACAATTGCTAAAGAAATTGAGTTGGCCAATCCCTTGAAAAATGCCGGTGCCCAGTTGATGCGGGAAGTAGCCAACAAGACCAATGACGCGGCCGGAGATGGCACCAGTACAGCCACCATCTTGGCCCAGAGCATGGTGCAGGAAGGGCTAAAGCACGTTGCAGCAGGGGCTAACCCTGTAGCCCTGCGGCGCGGGATTGAAAAGACCACCGCCTACCTGGTGGAGAAGATTGCTGCCTCTGCCAAACGGGTGGAGGAGCGCAAGACCATTGCCGAGGTAGCCACTATCTCTGCTGGCAACGACAGCGAGATAGGCGAGATGATTGCCAAGGCTATGGATGCAGTGGGGCGAGAGGGGGTGATCACGGTCGAAGAATCCAAGTCGATGGAAACTCAGCTAGAAGTGGTGGAAGGAATGCAGTTCGACCGTGGCTACATTTCTCCCTACTTCGTCACCGATACAGAGCGGATGGTAGCCGAATACGAAAACGCCTATCTGCTCATTACCAGCAACAAACTCTCCAATGTGCAGGAGCTGGTGCCCCTGCTGGAGCGGCTGGCCCGGGAAGGGCGGCCTTTGCTGGTAATTGCCGAAGATGTAGAGGGAGATGCCTTGGCGACTCTGGTAGTCAACAAGCTGCGCGGGGTGTTGAATGCAGTGGCCGTGAAGGCCCCCTCCTTTGGGGATCGCCGTAAGGCCATGCTGGAGGACATTGCCATCCTCACCGGAGGCCGGCTCATCTCGGAGGAAATTGGCATCAAGATGGAGAATGTCACCCTGGACATGCTGGGGGTGGCCCGCAAGATTACAGTTACCCGCGACAAGACCACCATTGTTACCGATGGCAGTACCAAGGCGGCAGTGGAGAAGCGGGTAGCGCAACTCCGTAAGCAGCTGGAGACTACTGACTCGGAGTATGACCGTGAGAAGCTGCAGGAGCGGATTGCCAAGCTGGTTGGCGGGGTGGCGGTGATCAAGGTGGGGGCTGCCACGGAGACAGAGCTCAAGGACCGCAAGCTGCGGATTGAAGATGCCCTCAACGCCACACGAGCAGCCGTAGAGGAAGGGATTGTCCCAGGTGGGGGGGCGACGCTGCTCCACCTTTCCAAGGGGATCCCAGAGTTTAAAGCCAAGTTGAACGCCGAAGAGCAGGTGGGAGCAGACATTGTCTACCAGGCCGTGCGGGCGCCCCTCTATCAAATTGTCCACAACGCTGGGCTGGAGGGATCAATAGTGGTGGAAAGGGTTCTGGAGCAGGAGATGCCCTACGGCTTCGACGCCCTGACGGGTGAGTATGTGGACATGTTTGCCCGCGGGATTGTCGATCCGGCCAAGGTGGTGCGCTTTGCCTTGCAAAATGCGGCTTCCATCGCGGCCATGTACCTTACTACTGAGGCCGTGGTCGTCGAAAAGCCGGAACCTAAGCCAGCCAAAGCTCGCTCGAGCAAGCCTGGAATGATGTAAATCCCCTTGTCCAACTGGAGGCCCCTGCCCCTATTCAGGGGCTTTTTCTTGGGCGGAGCTCTCGGGCCGCAGCAGGGGAAAGGCGATGACATCGCGGATGCTGGGAGCATCGCACAGTAGCATCACCAGGCGGTCAATGCCTAGACCCAGACCGCCGGTGGGAGGAAGGCCATATTCCAAGGCGGTGAGGAAGTCTTCGTCGAGAAAGTGGGCTTCTTCGTTGCCGGCTGCCTTCAGGGCTGCTTGGGCCTCCAGCCGCTGCCGCTGATCCACCGGATCGGTGAGTTCCGAGTAGGCGTTAGCTGTCTCCCGCCCGACAATGAACAGCTCAAAGCGCTCGGCCAACCCTGCCTTGCTGCGGTGAGGCTTGGTGAGCGGACACACCTCAAGGGGATAGTCCAGAACAAAGGTGGGTTGGCGCAGGCGGCTTTCACAACAGTGCTCAAAGGCCTTGACCAGCAACTGGCCAGGAGAGTCCTGGGGGGAGAGGTTGGGGATCCCTTGGGCGGCCAAGGCAGGCAAGAGCTCTTCGGTGCTTCCCTTTTCCACATCGATGAAAATACCAGTGGCCTCTTCCACCAACTCCTGCATCGTCACCCGTCGCCAGGGAGGAGTGAGGTCGATGGCTTCCCCTTGGTAGGTAAGCTGCAGGGATCCCCGTACCGCCAGGGCGGCGTTGCAGACCAAGGTTTCGGTAAGTTCCATCATCGTGTGGTAGTCAGCGAAGGCTTGGTAGGCCTCCAGCGAGGTAAACTCCGGGTTGTGGCGGGTGGAGATACCCTCATTGCGAAAGACCCGCCCAATTTCGTAAACCCGCTCGATCCCGCCTACCACCAACCGCTTTAGGTGTAGCTCGGTAGCAATGCGGAGGTAGAGATCCAGATCTAGAGCGTTGTGGTGGGTAACAAAGGGCCGCGCCTCTGCCCCCCCAGGGATGACCTGCAGCACCGGCGTCTCAATTTCCACAAAACCTTGCTCTTCCAGCGTCTGCCGCAGGGAGCGGATGATCTTGGCCCGGTCGAGCAAGGTCTGCTTAACCTCAGGGTTAACAATGAGGTCGACGTAGCGCTGGCGGTAGCGTTTCTCCACATCCCGCAGGCCATGCCATTTGTCAGGCAGAGGCAAGAGGGCCTTAGTCAGGATCTGGTATTCGTCCACCCGCACCGATAGCTCCCCTTTTTTGGTGCGCTTGAGGCAGCCCTTAGCCCCCAACCAATCGCCCACGTCGATGAGCTTGTCTAGGTTCTTGAAGGCCCTCTCCCCCATGCGCTCTGTTAGCCGTTGCTCCTCCAGGTAAAGCTGGATGGTGCCGGAGCGATCCTGCAGGGTAAAGAAGGCCAGTTTGCCCATAACTCGCCGCGCCCGGATTCGCCCAGCCACTGCCACCTGGACGTCCTCCCGCTCTCCGCCAGGCTCCAGGTCCGCAAATTGCGCCTGCAACTCAGCAGCTAGGTGGGTAACAGGAAAAGAATAGGCATAGGGCAGGATCCCTTGTTCCTGCAGGTGGCGGGCTTTTTCCAGGCGGGCAGCCCGTTGAGCGGCTTCACTGCTGGTGGGAAGGGTGGACATAGCAGGAGAAAAGCTTATCTAACCAGAGTAACAAGAGAGGATCCCAGCCTTGTCCCCGCACGTTTTTAGGAACCTAGGGGCCTGGGCTTGAGGGCCTCCTTGGGAGGTTTATCCTTG
The DNA here is from genome assembly GCF_047462175.1 of Synechococcus sp. OH30. Taxonomy (NCBI): domain Bacteria; kingdom Bacillati; phylum Cyanobacteriota; class Cyanophyceae; order Synechococcales; family Synechococcaceae; genus Synechococcus; species Synechococcus sp. OH30. The sequence goes on from NZ_JANSIP010000004.1 coordinate 181,722, forward strand.
GGCAAGGCTAGCCAAAAGGGACTGCAGCTGCTGGAGGTGAGCCCAGGCCCTGGAGCTCCCTTCTTGGCCGTGGCCAAGCTCCGCCTCCAATTGCTCCAGATGGCCTGCCAACTCCGCCCAGCGCTCTTGCTCGGCAGCAAGCGTAGCTGGCAGCTGGCTGAGGCGCCCCCAGGTTTCGGCCAGGGCCTGGGTCCGGGCTCGCAAGGCTTCCTCCTCTTGCTCTAGCTGTTGCCACTGCTGCTCCAGCTCCTGCTGTTGGCGGGCCAGTTGCTCCTGCTGAGCTGAGAGGGAAGTTTCCAGTTGGCGGACAAGCGTTTGCAGGCGGTTTTTTTCCTGGAGCAGCTCCTGCTTTTGCTTGGCAATCTCCGCTAGGAGGGGGCCAATATCCACTCGAACTGGAGCGGCAGCCTGATTCTGTAGCTGTCTGAGGCGAGCCTCGTAGCGGGCTAGCTCCTCGTATTCCCGCTGCAGGTTTTTTTCCTGGGGCAGCAGAGCTTCTTCCAGGGCGCTACAGGCAGACTGGGCGTAGTCGATATCCATTTCCAGCTCCAACCGCTCTTCAGGAGAGGCGGTAGCCAGCCGCGCTTGCAGCTCCTGCAAAGTTTTCCGGTGCTGCTCCAGCTCGGCCCGCTGTTGGCTGACCTGGGCTGCTCGCTGCTCGTAGTCCTGGCGCATTTGGCTAACCAAAGCTGCCAGCTCCTCCACCGAGATCGCCGCCTCCCCACCGCCGTTGCTGCTGCCGTCGACAATGAAGTCGTACTCCTGAAGCAAACGATAGGCTTTTTGCTGGAGGCTCTCCTGGGAGTGCAACTGCTGGAGGATCCGCTGCAGCTGCTCTTGATAAAGCTGCAGGGATCGCTGCTGGGCCTGCCAGCTGGCCTGGCTTTGCTCTAGGGAATGGCGGGATCCCCACCAGGCAGCGCGACGCTCCCGCCAGGCTCGGTAGTCCCGATCCAGCTCCTCCTGGCAAAGTTGGGCTTGTTGTCGTTCCTGCTCCAGTTGGGCCAGCTGGCGACGGCAGTGCTCCTGCTGCTGTTGGAGTTGGCCTTTTAAACTTTGCAGAGGGGCCAGGGACGCCGTAGAGCAACTTAGATGCTCCTGAACTTCTTGCAGCAAAGCCTGGAGCTGGGCTGCTTCGGCTTCCCCCAGGCGGCGGGAGCGAGCTTCCTGGAGCTGGGCTTCCAGCTCCTGCCGCTGCCGGTTGAGAGCTTCTCGCTGCTCTCCAATCCAGCGCTGTTGCTCAGCCAGATAGGCTTGCTGGCTGGCCAGCTCTTCTTTGAGACTGTCCAGGAGTTTGCGCTCCTCCGCAACAGCCTTGTATTGCTCGTACAGCCGCTGCACCTCTTCTTCTTGGGCAGCCAACTCCATCTCGCGGCGGGTGAGCTCTTGAGCTTGAAAGGTGAGGGACTTGCGCCAATTCTCGATCTCTTCCTCTTGGCGGCGAACTCTCAGCTGAAGTTGGCTAAAACTTTGCAGGTAGGTTACTAGCTGGCGGGCAGCTTCACTAATGCGAGTCACCTGACGGTTGCCGGCAACCTCCGCCAGCACCAGCACTCCGTCCTTGAAGCGCCCGGTTTCTTGAGCAATCCGGCCCTCCAGAGGGATGGGGTCCTCGTTGACCGCCACCCAGGTGTTGTCCTGCTGTTGCTTAGCTAGCGGTTGTAAAGACGACTTGCCAAACCCAATGGACTTGGATAGCTCTGCTAGGTACAGCACGCCTGAACCCCCTTAGCCATAAACAGTTTGGGGCGGCCGCTAATGGTAGGTCAACCCATCTCGGTTGCTGCCTGATCCCAACTCAACGATAGGGTAAAAAAAACGCCCTCGCCAGATGCTGCCTAGAGAAGTCTAGAGGAGCTATTCAAACTGACCGCCGAGCCCTAGACTAGGGTGAGGTGGGAGGTTCTTTTCAGGGGCAATATGGAGCTGCAAAGTGAGCTACTTGCTATTCGTCGGCGTTCCCCTGCTCCAGAAGTGGTGGTGGCCTCGCAAGTCTATCGGACAACAGCGCCGGAGGCTCAGCCGCGCCACATTTTGGAGGCAATCGTCTGGCACAAAGAACGGGAGGTGGAGCGCCAACGGGAGCAGCTTCCCCTCAAGGAGTTGCAACGGCAACTGGATCAGGCCCCACCGGTGCGGGATTTTGTAGCTGCCCTTACCCAATCCCCTCACCCCGTCTCTGTCATTGCTGAGGTGAAAAGGGCATCTCCTAGCCGCGGCCTCCTCCGGGATCCCTTTGATCCGGTGGCCATTGCCCGCAGCTACGAAGCGGGGGGGGCCAGTTGCCTATCCGTGCTCACCGATGAGCGGTTTTTTCAGGGCAGCGGCGAGCACCTGCACCAGATCCGCAAGACAACAGGGATCCCCATCCTTTGCAAGGAGTTTATCCTCTACCCTTACCAAATTCTCTGGGCCCGCAGCCTAGGAGCGGACGCGGTGCTGCTGATTGCCGCCATTCTCTCGGATGCGGACTTGGGCTATTTTCTCAAGCTCATTCAGCAATTGGGTATGGCGGCCTTGCTGGAGGTGCACACCGCTCGGGAACTGGAGCGGGTTTTGGCCTTGCCACAACTGCCACAAGCTAAGGGGAAGGTGTTAATTGGAATCAACAATCGCGACTTGAGAACCTTTGCAGTGGACTTAAATACAACACGCAACCTCCTAGCCCTCTACCGGGAGCGCCTGGGCGATCTGCCTGTGGTCAGCGAGTCCGGCATCCACACCTCTAGGGATCTGCAGCAATTGCAAGCCTGGGGGGTGCGCGCTGTGCTGGTGGGGGAAGCGCTGGTCACGCAGCCGGATCCCGGTCAAGCTTTGCGCTCCCTGTTGTCGTCTTCGTAAACTCTTAGGAAACCTCTAAGGACGGGTCCCCTCTTAAATTGCTGAAATTGATGAAACGGATTCCGGTGCCAGCCCACATCCACTACGAATTTCTGCTGCGAGTTCTGGAGCGGCAGACGTTTCCGGCAGTCGAGGAACAGGATTTTGGCAACCGCGGCCGCGCGCAAGAGCTAATCACCTCTTTGCGCAAGGCCCTCACCCAACAGTTGCAACTGGAAGAAGAGTGGCGCCAGCGAGGCTACCAGGTGGACTACCGCTGGAACCTAGACGAGCCTCCTCCCTCTCCCTAATCTTCCGCTTGCTGGAAGATGGGGCTTTGGCTACACTAGACAAGATGGGTCCAGGAGGACCTCCCGCGATGGTGGTTGTTTTGACGGTACCGGGGCTGGCCTGCTCAGCTTGCGTGGATACTGTTACCCAGGCGGTGCGGCAACGGGACCCCCAGGCGCAGGTGGAAGCGGATCCCAAGACCAAGCAGGTGCGGATTATTTCTGAGCAGATAGACACTGACTGGCGGCAGGTGCTTGCTCAAGTGGGCTATCCACCTGCCTAGGCAGGAACTCCAGTGGGAGCTTTCCCCTGGCTGGAGGGAGGTTCTTTCCCTCGCCTTTTTAACTTTGACTCTAAAAGTGGCCGTGTCAGATCCCACTTCCTCCGCCTCGAGCCCTGGTCTGCCCGGTTGTCCAGAGGTTACCGCAGTTCCTGGGGGCGCGCCATCGGCACAGGCCACCTGGCGCCTGGCCATCCACGGGATGAGCTGTGCCTCCTGTGCTGCCGGTATTGAACGGGCCCTGAGCCAGGTACCAGGTGTAACAGCGCAAACGGTAAGCTTTGCTAGCGAACAGGCTATCGTCCAAGGGGATCCTCGGCGGGTCAATCCTCAGGCCCTGCTCCAAGCAGTGGAGCTGGCAGGGTACCGAGCCCACCTCCTCCAGGACGATTGGCCACTGGCAGAGCCCGCCGATGCCGAGCGAATTGCCCAGCGGGCGGCAGAGCGGGAATTGAAGCAGAAGGTGGCCCTAGGGGTAGGGATCAGCACAGTGCTGCTGATTGGCTCACTGCCAATGATGCTGGGGAGGGAAATTCCAGGCCTACCCTCGTGGCTGCAGGATCCCAAGTTGCAGTTGCTGCTGACGCTGCCGGTGCAGTTCTGGGTGGGCCAGCCGTTTTACCGCGGCGCCTGGGCGGCTTGGCGGCGGCGAACGGCCGATATGAACACCCTAGTGGCCTTGGGAACAAGCGCTGCTTTCTTCTATTCCCTTTTTGCCACCGTCTTTCCCGACTTCTTCCACCGCCAGGGCCTGCACCCCGATGTGTATTACGAGGTAGCAGCGGTGGTCGTCACCCTGGTACTGTCGGGCAAGTGGATGGAGCAGCGGGCCAAAGCCCAAACCTCCGAGGCCATCCGCAAGCTAATGGGGCTGCAGCCGAAAACGGCAAGGGTCATCCGCGAGGGGGTGGAGCAGGAGATCCCAATTGCAGCAGTGCAGGTGGGGGATTGGATCCGAGTGCGCCCCGGTGAGCAGGTGCCGGTGGATGGGGTCATTCTAGAGGGATCCTCCAGTCTGGACGAGTCGATGGTGACCGGCGAGAGCCTGCCGGTAAGCAAATCGGTAGGGGATGAGGTCATTGGGGCCACCCTCAACCAGACAGGCAGCTTTGTGATGGAAGCGCGGCGGGTGGGCAAAGATACGCTTCTGGCCCAGATTGTGCGCCTAGTGCAGGAAGCTCAAGGATCCAAGGCTCCCATTCAGCAGGTGGCAGATCGGGTTACCTCGTGGTTTGTGCCGGCGGTGATTGGAGTGGCAGCAGTGACGTTTGGGCTCTGGTGGGGGCTGGCGGGCAACCCGACGCTCGCTTTGATGAATACCGTCGGGGTGCTGGTCATGGCCTGCCCCTGTGCCCTGGGCTTGGCCACCCCTACCTCGATCCAGGTGGCAACAGGGCGAGGAGCAGAGCTGGGGATCCTGGTGAAGCGGGCCGAGAGCTTAGAGCTACTGGCCCATCAGCTGGCCACGGTGGTCTTCGACAAAACCGGCACTCTCACCGCCGGCTGTCCCGCTGTTACGGATATCTGGACTCCCACCTCTTCTCCTCTGGCGCTGTTGCGTCTAGCGGCTGCGGCGGAACAGTACTCCGAGCATCCTCTAGGCCGGGCAGTGGTGCAAAAAGCCAAAGCCGAAGGGATCGCGCTCCCGCCGGCCCAGTCCTTCCAGGTCAGGGTAGGCGAGGGGGTAGAGGCCTGGGTGGAGGGCCAGCAGGTGCGTGTTGGTCGCCTGAGCTGGCTACAGCAGATGGGGATCCCCTGCCCTCCTGCTAGCGGGGAACAGGCCCAGGCTTGGGAGAGCGAGGGCAAAACGGCCATTGGCGTGGCCCAAGGGGGGAGTCTTCTGGGACTGCTGGCCATTGCCGATCCGCTAAAGCCCACCTCCGCTGCAGCGGTGCAACAGCTGCAACAAATGGGGCTGGAGGTGGTTATGCTAACTGGCGACAACTCCACCACTGCCCAAGCCATTGCCCGCCAAGTCGGAATCCGGCGGGTAATCGCCCAGGTCCGTCCTGAGCAAAAGGCAGCCTTGATTCGCCAGCTAAGGCGGCCTCAGCGGCGGGTGGCGATGGTGGGGGATGGCATTAACGATGCGCCGGCCTTGGCTGAGGCCGATGTGGGGATCGCCATTGGAACAGGCACAGACGTGGCCATGGCCACCAGTGACATTACCCTGGTATCTGGCGATTTGCGGGGTGTGGTTGCTGCCATCCAACTTAGCCGGGCCACCCTCGCCAACATTCGCCAAAACCTCTTCTTTGCCTTTATCTACAACATCCTGGGGATCCCTATTGCCGCTGGAGCGCTCTATCCCTTCACTGGCTGGCTGCTCAATCCCATGCTGGCAGGGGCAGCCATGGCCCTTAGTTCCGTCTCGGTGGTGGCCAATGCCCTGCGCCTAAGGCATTTTCGGCCCTCACCCCCAGCCTCTCTTCCTCTGGGACAGGGGAGTTAGGGATCAAGGCAAGGGGCTGGAGTTATCTTCTCGGAGGCGGCCATCCCCCCAGGGGGGCTTGGTGAACGCCAGGCAGCAAGCTAACCTAAAAAGCCCAGGCAGATTGGGGACAGCGCGGTGCTACTCCGGAGCCCCCACCTGCCATTGTTCTGTACCCCTTGCGATTGATAAAACGGAGCTTTTTGTGTCGAGTACCCTTAGGTTTTCCCCCTCCCTTGCCGTTGGGCAGTCTTCTCCTGCCCCTTTGCCCTTGCTGCTCATTGGCCATGGCTCCCGGGATCCGGAGGGGCGGCAAGCCTTTCTGGAGCTGGCCCAGGCTTACCAAGCCCGCACCCCCCAACGGCCAGTGATCCCCTGCTTTCTGGAGCTGACCCAGCCAACCATTGCCCAAGGGGTGGAGCAGTGTTTGGCCCAAGGGTGGCAGGAAATCGTAGCCCTACCGCTGCTGCTGTTTGGGGCGCGCCACGACAAGTTTGACGTGACCACCGAGCTGGATCGCCTCCAGGCTCTCTACCCCCAGTTGCGCATTCACTACGGCGGGCCGCTGGGGATCCGCGTCGAGATCCTCCAGCTGCTGCGAGAGCGATTGGCCGCTTTGCTGGCCGCCCAGCCCCGGCGGATCCCAGCAATTGAGACGGTGCTGCTGTTTGTTGGCCGCGGCTCCAGCGATCCCGAAGCCAACGCTGAAGCGTGTAAGCTGGCTCGGCTCCTTTGGGAAGGGTCCGGGTTTGCTGCTGTGGAGACCTGCTTTATCGGCATTACCCATCCCCGCCTGCCGGTGGGGTTGCAACGAGCCCTCTCCTGGCAGCCGCGCCGGGTCATTGTGTTGCCTTATTTCCTCTTTACGGGGGTACTGGTAAAAAAAATTGAGGCGGCTGTGCAAGAGCAGCGGCGCTGCCACCCCGAGATTGACTGGCTGATGCTGCCGGAATTGGGCCTTGGGGAGGCAGTGCTGCACAGCCTGCAGCAACTGGAGCAGGAAGCTCTCCAGGGCCAAACCCAGGTGAACTGCCACCTCTGCAAGTTTCGCCTGGCGGTGAGTGCAAAGCTGGGAGTGGGGCATACCCACCACCATCCCCATGACCACCACTCTCATGGGCAGGGATCCCATCACCACCCCCCTCACCTAGAGCACAGCCATACCCACGCAGGGGCTGCGGATCCCTGGGCCACCTTGGAGGACTACCACCAACGAGCTTGGCAGGTGCCCTAGGAGGGGGGCAGGATAAACTGGGGGTGGCAGGCGTCTTCTCGATCCCCTGTGGAGGGTAACAAAATGCCAAGGCTCTCCCGCTCCTCTTGGATCTCAGGTGCTGCTGCGGCGGGGAGCGGGCTCTGCGTCGCGGCGGGGGTGGCCGCTCTTCTGGATCGTATCCTGCCCACCCTGCCCAAAGTTTCCCTGGCCGGGATCCCTGGCCTGGCGGCCGGGCTGGCAGCCGCCTACGGGGTTTGGTGGGTGGCCCGGCTAGCGTTGCAGTCGGCTTCTTGGGGCAGCTTTCGAGAAGCGCTGCTGGAGGCTCTCTCTCCCTTCGACCCTGCCGATCACAGCGGCCAGCCACGGCAGCAACCCCAGCCTAGCCCAGAGCAAGCGCTGATTCAGCTGCAGTCCCAGGTCGCTGCCCTGAGGGCGGAATTGGAACGCCAAGGGCTCCAACTGCAGCAGTCGGAAGCCGAGCGGCTTCAACTCCAGCAGCAGCAACAAAAGCTCGAGGGTCTCCTGCAGCGCACAGAATGGGAAAACCAAAAGCTGCGCTCCCAGCAAGAGGAGTGGGCCCGGCAACTGGAGCAATGCCAGCAGGAGGTGCAAACGTTGCGGGAGTCCTGCCATGCTCTAGCAACTCTCTGCGAGATTAGCTTTACCCTCATCCCCAAACCCTCGGCGGGAGTAGCTGCAGCTAGCCACCTTTGCCCACCCGCTGCAGCACAAACACACTCCCCTCGTTGCCCCGACCTATCCGTAAGTCTTCATCCAAATAGGTAATATCCAGCCAGCCTGTGGGCTCGCGGCGAGGGAGGTCGACCTTCAGCGCTGGGATCCGCTCTGGAGCCCATTCAAGCAAATAGAGGAAACTCTCAATCTCGTAGCTCATCAACGCCTGGGATCCCAGCAGCAGTCGCTTGAAAACCACCCGAATCCGACGTTGCGATTCGGGGTAGAAACGGGCTGCCACCGCCAAAACCCCCCGCGGCAGCCAGGCCTCTAGCCAGCCGGATCCCTGGATTTCGGCTACGTTAAAAACTTGACCCTTTTGGGCCCGAATGCACTGATAGATCGCGCCGGTGGTTAAAAGGGGCAACTGGGCCAGCCGCAACAAAGCGGCGCTGGTGGAGAATAGGTTTAGCCAATTCCCCTCCAGCCGCTCAGGAGCTGCCAGGGGCTCAGGGGTGGGGTTGAGGGCCTCCAGCGCGGCAATCTGAGACAGGATTTGACTTTTTTGGTCGGGCGATAGCTTGCCGCCCCGGTCCGTTGTCTGCAAGAGGCGCAACAGCACCGCTTTTTGCTCAGCCAAAGCTTTAGGCATGGGCCTACCAGGAGCACGACCCTATTCTAGGAGCTAACGACCGCTGAGCGGGGCAGCCAGGATCCCACCCCTCAGCCGCCCGCCTCTTCTGCCCACTGCAGGTCTGCCACCTGCTCGTAGCCCAGCCCGGCTCGCACCAGGAGCGGCTTCGGCCCTGTGAGATCGATTACGGTTGAGACCTGGGCACGATAGGGGGCCTCGTCGTCCACTATCAGATCCACTTGCTTCTCCAGCTGGCGCATTTCCTCAGCGGTAAAGATTCCCCCCTCCTCCCCCACCGTCGCCGGATCAAAGCCCACTTCCAGGGAGCCCACCGGATCCCCGCCCAGCTTGGCCGAGGTAGAGACGATGGGGTTGCCCAACTCGGCCAACAGCGCCTGGCAGATGGCCGAATCCGGCACGCGGATGCCGGTGGTTTTCCGCTTGGGATCCATCACCAACCTGGGCACCAGCTTGGTGGCTGGCAGCAGAAACGTAAACGGGCCAGGGACTAGCCGCCGCATTAGCCGATAAGCGGGATCACTCACCTGGGCATACTGGGCAATCTGGGAAAGCGAGGGGCACAGAAAAGTAAGAGGTTTGTCGTTGGACAGCCGCTTGATGCGCCGCACCCGCTCCACGGCCTGCTTGTGGGTAACATCGCAGCCAATGGCATAGACCGTATCGGTGGGGTAAAGCATCACCGCCCCCTCGCGGAGAGCAGCTGCAATGCGCTGGATGAAACGGGGCTGGGGGTGCTGGGAATGGATCCTAAAGTACTCGGCCATGAGGGAGAGAAAACCTCAAGCTTCAGGAGGACTTTCCGCCACTTCCACCATAGGACGAGGGGTGGGCGGCACCGACAGGGATCCCTGCGGCCAGTCCTTGAGCTGCTGCATCAGGGCCTGGATGTGCAAACGCGGCAGGTAGGGCCAGTCACCTGCCTCCTCTAGCTCCTGCAGCACTCGATAGAGCTCGTGCCGAGTGTTGGGCAAAGCTTCTTGGAAGGCTCCCTCCAAAATAGTGCGGTGCAGATCCTCCAACAGGCGCAGCAGCATTAACAGCTCTAGACAGACTCCTGCCCTCGCCTGCGCTGCCTGCTCAACGGCCCGCTTAATCTGGCGCAAGTCGGGTGGCAGATTCTCCTCGGAGATATACATCTGGGCTATGGGAAAGCAGGGGCACTCCTATTCTAGGCTTCTCCTGAGCTGCAGCTGGCTGGATCTTGCTTCTCCCTCCCCCAGGCTCTGGATCCCGGCCCAGCCCCTGCCACACCCGCTGCAGGAGAGAATCCAGACCCTGCCTGGCCACTGCCGAGATGGCCGATACCGGAGCGCCGACAGCAGCCGCAAGCCGCTGGGTGCGCTCGACAACCTCCCGCGGCTCGAGGGCGTCGATTTTGTTTAAAACCACAATCTGTGGCTTGTCGATTAGCCCGTGGCCATAGGCACGCAACTCCTGCTGCACAATTTGGTAATCCCTGACAGGATCGGCGGCCGTGCCGTCCACCAGATGAATCAGCAGCCGCGTGCGCTCCACATGGCGCAAAAAGTCATGCCCCAGCCCTACCCCTCGGTGGGCTCCCTCAATGAGCCCGGGAATATCGGCAAACACCACTCCATCCCCCGAGGGATGGGGCACCACTCCCAAATTGGGCTGCAGCGTGGTGAAGGGGTAATCGGCAATCTTAGGGCGGGCGGAGGAGACCACGGAAATTAAGGTTGACTTGCCGGCGTTCGGCAAGCCGACGATCCCCACTTCAGCAATGAGCTTCAGCTCTAAGCGCAGCCGCACTCGCTCTCCCGGCTGACCCCTGGTAAAGCGGCGGGGGGCGCGATCGTGGTTACTCAAGAAGTGGGCATTGCCCAAACCCCCTTTGCCGCCGCGGGCCACCAGCAGTTGATCCCCCGGCTGCACCAGATCCCCGAGGAGCTCGCCCGTTTCCGCGTTGAACACCATCGTGCCACAGGGCACCCGCACCAGCCGATCTGCACCACTGGCCCCCGTGCGCTGGTTGGGTCCTCCTTTTGACCCGTCTTCAGCTTTGATTACCGGCTGGAAGCGAAAGTCTAGCAAGGTCTGCAGGCCGGGATCGGCTACCAGAATCACCGAGCCGCCCCGCCCCCCATTGCCACCCGAGGGTCCGCCGGCAGGGACGTACTTCTCGCGGCGGAAGGCAACGATGCCATCCCCGCCATTTCCCCCCTGCACCTCAATTTCCACTTGGTCAATGAAATGCAACTGCCTCTCTCCCAAACCTCTTTGGGCCACCTCCTTCTAGCTTGGCAAGATTGCAAGGAAACTTGCCACAAAAGCTTCTTTTTTGAGCTAGGATAGTGTTTCCAGCGCCTACCCTAGGTGGGGTGGGAAGGTGGAGGCGCGCTGGTGCCTTCACACGGGCTAAGCTCAGCTCTCTTTGAACTTGTGCAACTACCTTTGCTACCAGGCCCCTATGACTCGAGTTACCGCTGCTGCCGATGTCGGTTTTACCACCGAGGACTTTGCTGCTCTCCTGGATAAGTACGACTATCACTTTAGCCCCGGCGAAATTGTAACCGGCACAGTCTTTTCGGTGGAACCGGGCGGCGCGTTAATCGACATTGGGGCCAAAACGGCTGCCTTTCTGCCTCTGCAGGAGATGTCTATTAGCCGGGTGGAGGATCCGCACGAGGTCCTGCAGCCGGGGGAAACGCGCGAGTTTTTCATCCTCACCGAAGAGAACGAGGAGGGGCAGCTGACCCTTTCTATCCGCCGCATTGAGTACATGCGGGCCTGGGAACGGGTGCGCCAGCTTCAAAAGGAGGATGCCACGGTGCGGGCCACCATTTTTGCCACCAACCGTGGGGGCGCCCTGGTGCGCATTGAGGGACTGCGCGGGTTTATCCCCGGCTCCCACATCAGCACCCGCAAGCCCAAGGAAGAGCTGGTGGGCGAGGAACTGCCCCTGAAGTTTCTCGAGGTGGACGAAGACCGCAACCGCTTGGTGTTAAGCCATCGCCGGGCCCTGGTGGAGCGGAAGATGAACAAGCTGGAGGTGGGCGAGGTAGTAGTCGGCACAGTGCGTGGCATCAAGCCCTACGGGGCCTTCATCGATATTGGCGGCGTCTCCGGCTTGCTGCACATCTCCGAAATCTCCCACGAGCATGTCGATACCCCCCACAGCGTCTTCAACGTCAACGATGAAGTGAAGGTAATGATCATCGACCTAGACGCAGAACGGGGTCGAATTTCGCTATCGACTAAGCAACTGGAGCCCAATCCCGGCGATATGCTGCGGGATCCCAAGCTGGTCTACGAGAAAGCGGAGGAGATGGCAGCCAAGTACCGCGAGCAACTGCGGGCTGCCAAGCAAGAACAGGCGGGACAGGCGGAGGAAGCACAGCTGGAGGTGGCAGAAGAAGAGCTGGAATATGCGGCAACAGCAGTGGAGTAGAGCAGGCAGGCTGGGGGGTGTCGACCTGGCCCTAGGGGCATCTGCTGGGAAGCCTACCAGGGGCGCAGCAAGCCTAGGGCAGCAGCGGTGGCAGGGTGTTTGTCCATGGGCGTCTGCGGCTACCTCTACACGCCTGCCTATGCTCCTTGGCCGGAGGAGGAGCTGGCTTGGCTAAAAGCCCACGGGGCGAATCCCCTCTGGCACGACTGGGGATCCCGTGCCTACCTGGAGGAACTGCTGCAGGAGGTTGCCAGGGGCTCGGTGCAGCAGGTGCTGCTGGTGCGCCTAGCAGATCTAGGAGACCAGGTGGAGGAGGTGCACGGGCGGCTGCTGCAAATCCAACAGGCTGGGATCCGCCTTAGCCTAGTTAGTGCTGACGGCCTGCAAACCCCTAGCACTCCCAGCGACTGGATCCCGCTGCTGGCCGAAATTCCCCATCACTTGCAAAGTCGCCGTCTCCGTCAACGCCAAGCCCAAAGCCGTCTGGCGGGCAAGCCTCCCCCTGGGCCACCTCCCTTTGGCTACCGCCGCGAAGGGGGACGCTATGTCCCGGATTGCCGCCAGGCCCCCATTGTTCAGGATTTTTTCCAGCACTTTCTCCGCTACGGATCCCTGCGCCAGGCGGTGCGCTTCATTGCTGAGAAACACCACAAGCACATCTCCGTAGCCACTGGGCGCAACTGGCTGCTCAACCCGGTCTACCGAGGGGATCTGGCTTACGCCGATGGCACCGTTCTGCGCGATACTCATCCAGCTCTCCTCAGCCGCACCGAAGCCGCCCAGATCGATCGCTGGCTAAAGCGCAACCAAGGGATCCCGCGCCGCAGCGCCAGTGCCTCCCGCGCCTTGGCCGGCCTCGTCCACTGCCGGACCTGTGGCGGCCTTTTGCGCATTGTGCAAACCACCCCCGGCAAGGGCAAGCAGAACGGCTCTTCTTACCTCTACTTGCGCTGCCAAGCCTGTCGCTATAGCCTCCGCTATGCTGAAGTCTTGCAGGAGGTGATCCGCCAGGTCTGCGAACAGCTTCCCCACCGTGCCCAAAACCTGGATTGGCAGGCCCTAGACCGAACCCGCCAACAGCTCCAAGCCCAGATCCAGGCCAACAGCGAGCGGCTGCGGCAACTGGAGGCGCTGCAGCAATCTGGACTGATGGATGAGCCCTCGCTGGCCCAGCGCTGCTACCAGCTGCGAGCTGAGACCGCCCGCTTGGCCCAAAAGCTGGAACAGCTCCCCCCTGCTAAGCTTACCCAGACCATCCAAACCCTCTCCATCCCACCCTTCTGGCAGGATCTCAGCGAGAGCGAGCGCCGCACCTACCTGCGGGAATTCCTACGCGGGGTTGAGGTGGATTCTACAGGGGCGGTGCGGCTTCTCTTTGCCTTTGATCCCTAGAGATTGCAGGGCTTTGCCCACCTGGCCCCGCTTTGCAGGAGCGGAAGCCGAGCTTGTATCTAAAAATGAAGGGACTGACCCGGAAAAGCGTCGCAAACCTTATCAATTCTTGGTCCAGCTCCCTTTCCACTCCAAGATGGATCCTGCAGGGATCCGGAGGATCCCACTTTAGGAAGGAGTTGGATAGGGAGGGACCAATGCAACCCACTGTCGTCATTACTGGTGCTTCCTCGGGCGTTGGCCTGTATGCGTCCTTGGCTTTGGCCAAGCGGGGCTGGCACGTAGTCATGGCCTGTCGGGATCTGGACAAGGGCCGGCGGATGGCCGAGGAGGTGGGGATCCCAGAGGGGAGCTATAGCCTAATGCCAATTGATCTGGCTAGCCTGGCCAGCGTGCGGCAATTTGTCGAGCAGTTCCGCCAGTCGGGCCGCTCTCTGGATGCCCTGGTGTGCAACGCCGCCATCTACATGCCCCTGCTCAAGCAGCCCCTGCGCAGCCCCGAGGGCTACGAGCTAACGATGGCCACCAACCACCTGGGACACTTCCTCCTCTGCCGCCTAATGCTGGAGGATCTCCAGCGCTCCCCTTACCCGGACCGGCGTCTGGTCATCTTAGGGACGGTTACCCACAACCCCAAGGAGCTGGGAGGCAAGATCCCTCCCCAACCCCACCTGGGAGATCTGCGGGGCTTTGCCCAGGGCTTTAAGGAACCCATCAGCATGGCCGATGGCGGCAAGTTCGATCCCGTCAAAGCCTACAAAGACAGCAAAGTTTGCAACATCATCACCATGCGGGAACTGCACCGCCGCTTCCACGAAAGCACCGGCATCACCTTTCTCTCCCTCTATCCTGGCTGTGTGGCAGAAACCGGCCTCTTCCGCCACCACTATCCCTTGTTCCAAAAGCTTTTCCCCTGGTTTCAAAAAAACATCACTGGCGGCTATGTCTCCCAGGAGCTGGCCGGCGAACGGGTAGCGCAGGTGGTGGCCGATCCCGAATTTCGCCATTCGGGATTCTACTGGAGCTGGGGCAACCGGCAACGGAAAAATGCCAAACCCTTTAACCAAGAGGTTTCCGACGAAGCAAAGGATGAGGCCAAAGCCAAGTTGCTCTGGGAGCTGAGCGAGAAATTGGTGGGCCTGCCCCAGTTGGCAGCCCTCTAGCGCTGGCAATCCTTCCGCTTGGTTGCATGGCCTGTCCCCCCAATTCTGGAGGTCACAACCCCAGCTGTACCTGCCCCCTGCAAGCTGCAGGGCAGCTGGAGGCCAGGAGCGGGATCGGAGTGGCGGGGGCCAGGGGCCTCGACTCCGTCGGATCCAGCCCAAGCAGGGGTGGGAAGGGACTGCGCTCCAGAGAAGGCTTCCCCCCCTAGCAGGTGCTGCGCTGGTGAGAGAACTAAAGGGCCCGCAGCACCTCCCGTGCGGCCTCCAGGGTTCTCTCTACATCCGCCTCCGTGTGGGCTAGGGAAGTAAAGCCGGCCTCAAATTGTGAGGGCGCCAGATACACCCCCCGCTCCAGCATGCCGCGATGGAAACGGGCAAACTTTTGCAAGTCCGACTGCTTGGCCTCCTCATAGTTGCGCACTGGGCCGGCAGTAAAAAAGAAGCCAAACATGCCGGGCAAATAGCCTCCGCACATTTCGTGCCCAGTTTCCCGCGCAATCTCCAGCAGCCCCGTCAGCAGCTTCGCAGTAATGCGCTCCAGATACTCATAGGTGCCCGGGCGACGCAAAATCTCCAGCGTTTGGATCCCCGCCGTCATAGCCAGAGGGTTGCCGGACAGCGTACCCGCCTGGTACATCGGCCCTGCCGGTGCTACCATCTCCATAATTTCCCGCCGGCCGCCGTAGGCGCCTACCGGCAGGCCACCGCCAATGATCTTACCCAGGGTAGTCAAATCAGGGATGACGCCAAACTTGGCCTGGGCGCCGCCGTAGCTGATGCGAAAGCCGGTCATCACCTCGTCAAACACCAGCAGGGCGCCATACCTTTGGGTTAGTTCGCGCAGGCCCTCCAAAAACCCTGGCTGCGGCGGGATAAAGCCGGCATTGCCCACCACTGGCTCGAGGATTACCCCGGCAATCGAATCTGGATACTGCTCAAACAGAGCCTTAACTGCCTCTAGATCATTGTAGGGAGCAGTCAGCGTAGCGCTGGTGGCGGCCTTGGGCACCCCCGGCGAATCCGGCAGACCCAGGGTGGCTACCCCCGAGCCGGCCTTGACCAAGAACATATCCGCATGACCGTGGTAGCAGCCCTCAAACTTGATCACCTTTTCCCGGCCCGTGTAGGCCCGCATTAGGCGCAGCGCCGCCATACAGGCTTCGGTGCCGGAGTTAACAAAGCGCACCATCTCCACGCTGGGCACCGCTTCGATCACGCGCTCTGCCAGCTCGTTTTCCAAAACAGAGGGAGCGCCAAAGCTAGTGCCTTTCTCCAGTGCCCGCCGCAATGCCTCAATAACTTCGGGATGGGCATGTCCAACGATGGCCGGCCCCCAACTGCCGATGTAGTCAATGTACTGGTTGCCGTCCACATCCCAGGCGTAGGCTCCTGAGACGCGGTCAAACACGACGGGATCCCCGCCGACGGACTTGAAGGCACGCACTGGAGAATTAACCCCTCCTGGCATCAGCTGCTGGGCACGGGCAAAGATCTCCTTGGAGCGGGTGGTATTGAACGAGGTGGAGCGGAGCGTGCTGGTCATAACAAGGCATTCGACGTATCTCTGAGAATAATAAAAACTAGCAGGCAGAGGAGGACCCTCCTTCCCCAGGGGGATCCACCCAGCGACCATCGGCTTTGATGAGCTCAATCAGAGCCTGGACGCCTTCTGACTCAGGCACCCTTTTCACTTCTTCTTTGCCGCGGTAGAGGGAAATCACCCCCGGCGTCCTGCCCACATAGCCGTAGTCAGCGTCGGCCATTTCCCCAGGGCCGTTGACAATGCAGCCCATGACGGCAATGTCGAGGCCTACCAGATGCTGAGTTGCCGCCCGCACCTTCTGCAGCACCTCCTCCAGGTTGAAAAGGGTACGCCCACAGGAGGGACAGGCCACGTACTCCACCATGGTTTTGCGCAGGTTGAGGGCCTGCAAAATACCGTAGGCCACTGGGATCTCTTTTTCCGGCGCTTCTGTGAGGGAGACGCGAATGGTGTCGCCAATCCCTTCCGCCAAGAGCGTCCCGATCCCCACTGCTGACTTGATGCGGCCATACTCTCCATCTCCAGCCTCGGTCACCCCTAGGTGGAAGGGGTAGTTCAGGCCCAAGGCGTCGAAACGGCGGGCCGCCAGCCGGTAAGCAGCCAACATAACCTGCGGACGGGAAGCCTTGAAGGAGAGAACCACGTTGTGGAAGTCCTGCTCGGCACAGATCTCAGCGTACTCCAGGGCTGACTCCACCATTCCCTCGGGGGTGTCGCCATAGAGAAAGAGCATCCGCTCCGCCAGGGAGCCGTGGTTGACGCCAATGCGCAGGGCCTTGTTCTGGGCCTTGAGGGTCTGTACAAGGGGGACAAAAGCTTCACGGATCTTGCTACGGATGGCTTCTAGTTCAGCCTTTGTGTACTCTGTGCGCCCTGGCTGGGGCTTCTCAACAACGAACAACCCAGGATTGATGCGCACCTTGTCAACGTATTTGGCCACCTCCAGGGCAACCTTGAGGCCGTTGTGGTGAACGTCAGCCACTAGCGGCACCGGCTTGTAGGTTTGGAGCAACTTCTCCCGGACTGCCTCCATCGCCTTGGCATGGGCCAAGCTGGGAACAGCAACCCGCACAATTTCCGAGCCCGCTTCGTGCAGACGGCGAATGGCAGCCACCGCCGCGTCAATATTAAGCACGTCTTCGGTGATCATGGACTGCACCACCACTGGGTGCTGGCTGCCAATTAAGACGTTGCCCACCGCCACTGTGCGGGTGGGGCGACGGGGGTAGACCGGTTCTGGGTAGGGCTGCTGTGCGTTGGGCCGCTCCACAGTTTGCATAGCTTGCTCAGAAGGGCTGCTCTAGCCTCATTGTAGGCGGAAATGCCCACCTATTGAGGGGCCCTGCCTACCCTTGCCTCGAGGTGCTTTCCAGACAGGCCACTAGTTGCCCCCCTGGCTCCCTTCCGGAGGGCGGGAAAGTAGGACAGCAGCTTCAGCTGTCTGCTTCTGTGGTGGAATCCGTAGGGTAGTCTGTGAGGGGTCGGTGGCGAATAAAGTCTCTAGGCGTTACATTTTCCACAAACTTGCGGAAGGCCTCGCGCTCAGCTTCGTCGGCATCCTGATTCATTGGGATCGAGGCCTCCGCAATGACTTCCTCTACCGTCCAGATGGGGGCGTGGGCCCGCAGAGCCAGGGCAATACCATCGCTGGGACGGCAGTCGATCTCCTGCTTTTTGTCACCGCTAACCGTGACCAGCACCGCATAAAAAGTGTTGTCTAGCAAGGCATGGATAATGACCCGCTCCAGCTTAATTCCCCAAGCTTTCCAGGAGTTGAGGATAAGATCATGGGTCATGGGGCGGAGCGGCTTCTGATCGTCCAGGGCCTGCAAAATGGCATTGGCTTCTGCTTTTCCTACCCAGATAGGCAGAGCACGACGTCCATGGGTATCGCGCAGGATGACAATGGGGTTCTGGTTAACGGCATCGACCGCAATCCCAGCCACCTGCATCTCGATCATGGTCAACTGCCTCCAGCCTCTGGATCTCGATCGTACCCATGGGTAGAAAACTTTGGCAACACGCATGAGCTCAATCCGGCACTCAATTGCAGTAGCTCTCCTCGGCGGCACCAGTGAAAGCCGCAGCTTAGCCGCCGCCCTTAGCCAAGAAGGGATCCCTTGGATAGCTACGGTTACCACTGCAGGGGGAAGCAGGCTTTACCGGGATTTGCCTGGGCAGGTGGTGGTTACCCGCTTTTCGCTGCCCTCTTTGGCACAATTCCTACAGGAGCGGCGGATTGGGGTGCTGGTGGATGCCTCCCATCCCTTTGCCCAGCAGATCTCGCAGCTGGCTATACAGGTAACAGCCCAACTGGGGATCCCCTACCTGCGCTACGAACGTCCTTCTGTAGGTCTAGATCCGTGGGTTCAGGTGGCGCCGGACTGGCAGACCGTCCTCAGCGAGAGCGTACTGGCGGGGCGGCGGGTGCTCTTAACGGTGGGGGTGAAGGCGTTGCCCTTGTTTGTACCCTGGCAGGATCGCTGCCAGTTGTACGCGCGGGTGCTTCCAGAGTCAGTTCCCCAGGCGGTACGGGCTGGGATTGCTGCCGAGCGGGTCATTGGCAGGCGTTTGCCCCTGAGCTTTGAGGAGGAACTGCAGCTTTGGCAGAGGCTGGAGCCCCAAGTGGTTATTACTAAGGACTCCGGGGAAGCCGGTGGTCTACTGGTCAAACAGGCCGTGGCTAAGACCCTAGGAATCCCCCTCTGGGTGATCCAACGACCCCCTTTGCCCTACCCCTGGTGTAGCCAGAATTTGGCTGAGGTGGTGCAGGAGTGCCGACGTCAGCTGGAGAAATTTAAAACGGCTCCTCTGCAGGCAAATCAGGCTCGCGATCGGGACGGGATCCCAGCAGCTCCAGCCGCTCCACGGCAATAACGGGCCGCTGGCGCTCCTCCCCTGTGGATCTGTCTTTCCAGCGATCGAACTTCAGGCTGCCCGTCACCCCAATGAGGCTGCCTTTACGCACATACTCCCCCGCCACCTCAGCGGTGCGTCCCCACAGCTCTAGGTTAAACCAATCGGGCTTGTCTTCGCCCTTGCGGAAGCGGTTGACCGCCAGGCTAAAGGTACACACCACCTTGCCCGATTCAAAGTAACGCACTTCCGGATCCGTACCGGCCCGGCCCACCAGGGTCACCAGGTTCAGGCTCATGGGCTTTTCTCCAGACTACTGACCGCTCTAGCCTTTTTTGTTTTAGCGCCCGCAAGGGATGCAGCGCCAGCCTCAGCCCTTTGGGTCAGCCGGCTATTGCCCTTGCAGTTTGAGGCTGGGGATAGTTTTCTGGGGGGATCCAGTTGCTTAGAATGAGTAGCCGCAAGGGGGCGCTGATTGTGTTGCAAAGATTTACAATGTCAGAGGCCCCAGAGTCCCTGCCGGCCCAGGCCTTCTCAGCGGCCAGCAGGAAGGGTTGACTACTGCAAGCGGAAGCATTCAGCACCATTTCCCATGGAATTCATCTACGCATACGCCTGGTTGATCCCCGTCTATCCCCTAGTGGCGGCCTTTTTGCTGGGTCTGGGCATTTTGGTCTTCAACGCCTGGACAAGGGCCAACCGGGCTCTGGCCGCCTTTTTGAGCGTATTTGCAACGGGGACGGCGATGGTTCACGCCTTTGCCCTCTTGGCCAGTCAGCTGCAAGGCCATGAGGCCGTCCTTAGAACCATCACCTGGGCCCAGGCAGGCTCCTTCTCGCTGGACATGGGCTTCGTAGTCGACCACCTCAGCGCCATGATGCTGGTGGTGGTGACCACGGTGGCCTTCTTGGTGCAGATCTACTCCGATGGCTACATGGCCCAGGATCCCGGCTATGTGCGTTTCTATGCTTACCTAAGCCTGTTTGCCTCCTCGATGCTGGGCCTGGTGCTCAGTCCCAACCTGGTACAGATCTACATTTTCTGGGAGCTGGTGGGGATGTGCTCCTACCTGCTGATTGGCTTCTGGTACGAGCGGCAGGCGGCGGCAGAGGCAGCCCAGAAGGCATTTGTGGTCAACCGGGTGGGCGACTTTGGTCTGTTGCTGGGCATTTTGGGCTTTTACTGGATTTCTGGAACCTTCGAGTTCGAGGAACTGGCCCGCAATGTGGAGCAGATGGTGGCCAACGGCGCGGTGAGCAGCAGCTTGGTTGCCCTGTTTGCCCTCTTGGTGTTCTTGGGGCCAGTGGCCAAGTCGGCTCAGTTCCCGCTGCACGTGTGGCTGCCGGATGCCATGGAAGGTCCCACGCCCATTTCCGCCCTCATCCACGCGGCCACCATGGTGGCTGCCGGAGTATTCCTGTTGGCGCGGATGTTTCCGGTCTTGGAAGGGATCCCGGCAGTCATGGATCTCATTGCCTGGACAGGGGCAGGGACGGCCTTTTTGGGGGCCAGCATCGCCATTACCCAAAACGACATCAAAAAGGGCCTGGCCTACTCCACCATTTCCCAACTGGGCTATATGGTCATGGCCATGGGCTGCGGTGCCTATGGGGCCAGCCTGTTTCACCTGATGACCCACGCCTACTTTAAGGCGCTGCTCTTTTTGGGATCCGGCTCGGTCATCCACGGCATGGAGGCGGTGGTGGGCCACGACCCAGTTTTGGCTCAGGACATGCGCCTGATGGGAGGGCTGCGCAAATACATGCCAGTTACGGCCCTCACGTTTTTGATTGGCACGCTGGCCATCTGTGGGATCCCGCCCTTTGCCGGCTTCTGGTCCAAGGACGAGATCTTGGCTGCGGTTTTTGAGCACAACCCCGCTCTCTGGGGAGTGGGCTTCCTCACGGCAGGGATCACCGCCTTCTACATGTTCCGCATCTACTTCCTTACCTTTGAAGGGGAGTTTCGCGGCACCAACCTCAAGCTGCGCCAGGAGGTAGCTGTCAGCCAGGGCCGACCGGTGCCGGCTTTTGCCTATGCGTTTGCCGGGAAAGAGGCCGCCTTTGGGCCTGGAGCCATGAACATTTACGAAAAGCCCCAGCCCAGCAGCCATCCCGAAGCTGGGAAAGAGGGGCACGAAGGGCATGGGCAGGCCGCTGAACCGCATGAGTCGCCGCTATCGATGACAATTCCGCTGGTGGCGCTGGCCGTTCCCTCGCTGCTGATTGGGTTGGTGGGCACTCCCTTTGCCAACTTCTTCGAGGCGTTCATCCATCCGCCTAGTGAGGCTGCAGCAGAAGCTGGTTGGGCCCAGGTGGCAGCCGAGTGGCAAGCAGTGCTGGCGGGCCGCTTCGACTGGCGGGAGTTTGTGATCATGGCAGGCAGCTCGGTGGGCATTGGGCTGCTTGGCATTGCCTTGGCGGGTCTCATCTACTGGCAAAAGCGCATTGATCCCGGCACCTTCCCCCAAAGCCTGCAGCCGCTCTACTACTTCTCCCTCAACAAGTGGTATATCGACGATCTCTACGAGCGGGTCTTTGTGCAAGGTACTCGCTTTGTAGCGCGGGAGGCGCTGGAGGTGGACAGCCGCATTGTGGATGGGGTGGTCAACCTGACGGGGCTAGTGGCCATGGTCGGCGGCGAGGTGATGAAATACCTGGAGAACGGCAAGGCGCAGTTCTACGCCCTGATCATCTTTGCGGCAGTAGTGGTGATGGTGGTGCTTGCCGGGGTTGGGCTCTAGCCTGGGGGCCGTTGGTGGCGTCGACGCTGGCTAGCTTGGCCGGCTGCAGCTGCAACGGTGCTGCTACTGAGGGAAAACTAGGGCGCTCCTGCCCTGGGGCTGGGGGGCAGAAAAAGGGCTCCTACCCTCTGCGATTGGGGGGAGCCCTGTCCATTAACTGCCAGTGGCGGCGGGGGATTCTTGAAGCTCGACTCTGCCAAGAAGGGATCCCTTCCCTCCTCCCAAAGAGGTTGGACTTACTTATTGGGCTGAGGAGTGATCCGCAAGTAGGGCTTGAGCTCCTTGTAGCCTTTCGGGAACTTCTCCTTCAGCACTTCAGGATCTTGCAGCGAAGGTGGAATGATGACATCATCGCCATCTTTCCAGTCGGCGGGAGTGACAACGTTGTACTTATCCGTCAACTGCAGAGCATCGATTGCCCGCAGCAGCTCGTCGAAGTTGCGCCCCGTGCTAGCTGGATAGGTGAGGATAAGGCGGATTTTCTTGTTGGGATCAATAACGAACACTGAGCGCACCGTCAAAGGCAGTCCTTCTTGATTGAGGTTGGTCTGATCCAGCATGCCGTAGAGCTGGGAGACCTTGCGGTCAACGTCTGCCAAGATGGGATAAGTCACCCGGGCATTCTGGGTTTCCTCGATGTCTTTTACCCAACCAAGGTGGGAGTCTACATCGTCCACGCTGAGGGCTAGCACCTTCACCCCTCGCTTCTCGAACTCAGGCATCAGCTTGGCAACAGTACCCAGCTCGGTGGTGCAGACTGGCGTGTAGTCGGCGGGGTGGGAGAACAACACTACCCAGCTATCCCCGGCCCAGGAATAGAAGTCGATTTCGCCGTGGGTGGACTTTTGCGTAAAATTGGGAGCCGTATCGCCAAGTCGGAGAGACATACACTCTTTCTCCTCAGTAAAGGGTTCAGTCCGCTGAGGGTAGGATTTGATCCATCCGCCCCCTATTTTGCCACAAAAACTCTACTTTCCCGAGCGGATTTTAGGAGATTTTTAGATCATCGCCAACCTGGCCGCAAGGCGAGAAGCCCTTTCCTAATGTGAACAATTGTTGTGGGAGGTCTTAACATTCTGTACCTTCCTTACAGGCTGCAACGGCGGTGTGCTAGGGGTATTGTAGACAACAGAATCTAGCTCCTCTGCTGAGGTCATGGGATCGATGGAAAGCCTAGAAGCAGTTACACCTTACAGCCTGGCCACTCTGTGGGCCCAAAAATATGTAGACAAGCTGCGGGCACAGGCGGCCTTGGGCGAGCTGCCGGGTACCCAATTAGCCGACAAAGTGAAGGGATCCCTGCGCTTTGCCAGCTCCCAGGCCTGGGCAAAAACGGAGCGGCTCTTGGCTGCCGAAATCCCGAGGCAGCGGCTGGATCCGGACTTGATCGATCCCTGGCAAATTGCCGAGGACTCCCGCGAGTTATTTGAAAAGGCAGCGGAAAGTTGGGGGGAGGGCCTCTCGCCGGCCCGCTTTTCGGTAAAGATCGCGCCGTTCTGTGGCCAGCTGCGGGCCCGCTACAGTGAACGGGATCCGCGGGTGCTGGGCTTTTTAAGCATGCAATTCCACTACACGGGGCAGATGGTCTTGCAAGCTCTATCCCCTCAGGAGCGCAGCCTCTTCCACCCCTACTTGAAGGTCATGGACGACCACCTGTACATGCCCCTGCAGAGGATGTACGAGGGTGCCGCTGTCCACGCCAGCGACAACGCTTCTTCTGCCTCTTTGCTGGCTGTTCAGGAACTGCTGCCCATCGTAACCAGTGTGGCGGAGTTTATCTGTGCCGAAGTGGCTCAGCGTTTCCCGGACTATCGCTGCGAAAGCGGCCCCTTGACGGATCTGGAGGTGCGGATTTCCAGCATCCGCGATGTGGAGATGTTCCAGGTGTACCTGGGCCTCTGTGCCTTGGAAGGCAGCGTGGCCGCTGTGCAGCAGGAGCTGTTTCCCCTTTGCGTGATGCTGTACCCCCCTCTGAAGGTGGAGTGGAAACTGGTGCGGCAGATGCTGGAGCTGTTGGATGAGGCTTTGCGCTCTCGTCTTAGCCCGGCTAGCTACACTTTCCTCCTGCCTTACCTGCAAGCTGTACAAGGGATGTTCTCTCTGGAGGTTTTCCCCGAGAGCGACCCAATCTGGAGCCATCATCCCGACGTACTGCGCTATATGGGAACGGCGCAGAAGCTGCTGCAAGAACTGGTCAGTCAGGAAGTCACTTAAAAATCCTCACGCTTGTCCATCTCCGTCTTTGCAGCAGGAGGGCTGTTAGGCTAGCGCTATTCAAACCCGCCGGGATCTACGGAGTGTCCAGGAAAGGGCTGGGCTCCACCAGCTCGGCCACAAATTGCTGCAGAATGGGCAGGTAGCGCTCCCCGGCTACCTGTAGCAGATTGTTGTGATCGGCTCCCTCGATGGGGATCAAACGCTTGGGATCCCGTGCTGCTTGGTAAAGGGCTTCGGCATGCCAGAAGGGGATCAAGCGATCCTGAGTGCCGTGCAAAATCAGCAGCGGACAATTGATCTGGGCAATGCGGCTGAGGTTGTCGAAGCGGTCAAAAGGCAGCAGCGGGATGCGGGTCAAAACGCGAAAAGCGGTTACAAAGGTGGATTCCAGGATCAAGCCCCCCACCGGCTTGTGGGCTGCTAGGTAAACTGAGGGCCCACCTCCCACCGAGCGTCCGTAAAGCAAAATCCGCCCCGGCGGGATCCCCTGATCTCGTAGGTAAGCGTAGGCCGCTTCAATGTCTTTGTAGGCACCGGCCTCGGAAGGGATCCCTTCGCTGGTGCCGTAGCCCCGGTAGTCGTAGGCCAAGACGCTAAACCCCCCCTGCTGCAGCTTCCTCAGGCGCGGCAGGATATCTCCTAGGTCCTCGGCGTTGCCGTGGCTGTAGAGGAGGGTATAGGTGGCTGCGGGATTGGGCAGGTAGACCGCTGAAATCTGCAGGCCATCGGCAGTGGTGAGTTTGAGAATGGCGTCCCCATCCTGGTAGCTGGCGGGGCGGGGCAAAAAGATCAGCCGCTCCGATTGAAACCAGCCCAGCCAGAGCAGGTAGCCGTACACCCCCAGGCCAATGAGCAGCAAGGATGGCCCCAGCCGCAGTCCCAGAAAGGGCTTACTCATTGCTCCTTCCCCTCACCCCCGGCCCCTCTCCCGCTGGGAGGGATTGGGCAGCGACGTTGGGCTTAGGATTTGGCTAGCAGGGCAGAACCTTTCCAAAGGCAAACTCCAATCCAGTTAACCAAAGTATGAGCGACGATGGTTACCAACAGGTTTCCCGACAGCCACACGCCCATCCCTAGGAGGATGCCCACCGCACTGGCCCAGACGGCATAGGGCCAACCCTGCCACTCTAGCCAGTGTAAAACCCCAAACAAGAGCCCGCTCAGGAGGATCCCGCCCGTCCACCCCAAGGGGCTGGCCACCAGGGCTGTCATCAGCACGCCGCGAAACAGCCACTCCTCGCTCCACCCCGGCAGCACCCCCACCCAGAAGACGTCTCCCCATTGCAAGGGATCCGCCACCAGGTGCAAGTAGGCGGAAGCTGCCCGGCGATAGGCCGGCCAAAGCCAGTAAGCCCCGCCGCTCAGCAGCGCCACCCCCAGCCCCAGCGCCGCTCCCCAGGCGACGGCCAGCGGATCCCAACGGAAGGGCACGCGGAGGGATCCCAGCCAGATCCAGAGACCGGCAATAAGCGCCAGGATCAGGCTGGTTAGGCCCATCCCGATCAGGATCTGTTGGCGGGTACAGGGCTGCATCTTGGCACTCATGGGAGGAGCCTATTCCCAGCGTAGAGCGAATCCCGACAAGAACGGCTGCCCGAATCCACACTGGCAGCGGGGAACACTCTCAGTTGAGGCTCTCCCCAGCCCTAGAGAGCGGGGTTTGCGCCGCCCTTGTCTCGGTCAAGGGGGTAAGAGCTTGGGATCCCCCCTCTCCTTTAAGGCAAGTGCTGCCTCAGCAACTGGGCGTGCTGGGCCGATCGCTCCACCCAAACAGCCACTTGGTCAGGGCTGAGGGCTGGCCCGTCGGCATAGCAGGCCAGCCAAGCCTGGCACAAGGCTTCAGGATCTTCTGGGATCGCCTCGAGATCCCAGCCGGGCATGCCCAATTCCCCGAGCAGCGTTTTTACCTTGGGATCGTAGCTGAGGCCAAAGCAGGCGCAACCCTCAGCAGCCGCCATCACCAAGCCGTGGTAGCGCATCACAATTGCCAATCTCACCCCCCGGAAGACCCCCTTTAAAAGACAGGGATCCCGAATCTCCAACACCTGGCTGGGGCCGGGCAGGCGCTGTTGCAGCTGTTGCACTAGGCGGTAGTCTGGGCCGAGGTCCAGGGATCCGGGAGGAGCGAGTTGGAAGGGTAGCAAAAGCAGATAAGCCCCTGTGGCAGCCTGGAGGCGCCTCAAGCCTTCCGCCAAAGTCTCAAGTCGCGCAGGAGTGAGCTGGGGATGCTGCCGCAAGACCACGGCAATGCGGGGCTGAGGCCATCTTTCCCACTCCGGCAGGGTTTTGGCGGGCAGGCCCCAAACCGGATCCGGGGCCACCTGGTGGGGGATCCCCCAATCTCGCAGCCATTGGGAGGCAACGGCGTCGCGCACACTGATGGCTGTACAACCTGCTAGAGACCGGCGGGCCAGCTCGCGGATCCAGCCCCGCTGCAAAGGCCCGATCCCTTGCGCCCACGCCAAGGTCTTCAGCCCCCGCCGCTGGGCCCAGAGCATTAGACCCAGGTAGTAAAGCGGGCTGCGCCAACTGGTGCGATCCTGCAGCAGGCTGCCCCCACCCCAGATGAAAGCTTGAGACTGCCCCAGATAGCGCCGCAAAGCCCAGCCGTCAAAGCGCGGACAGGCCAGCACCCCATAGGTGGCAGCCGTTGCCTCAGGGCGAGGAGAGAGCACCACTGGCTGCACGGGATTGGGCAACTGCCGCAGCTGCTGCAAGAGAGCCAGCAACAGGGCCTCGTCACCGGCATTGCCGTAGCCGTAGTAGCCACAGATCAAAATCTGTGGCCCCAAAATCTGTGGCTGCTTCATGAGCCCCCTTGACTGAAAGAAGCTGGCCTGGGAGAGATCACCTCGAACCACTTGCGTGGGGAGCTCCATCAGCGCTGCATTTCCCCACTCTCTCCGATAAAGTTGGGAAAAGCTCCAATAACGATGTTGCCAGCGCTTCCAGTTCCCAGGAGACAAGGACCCCAGCTGCTTGCGCTGCAGGGGATTTTTAGCGAGGCTGCCCTCTGGTGCCAGCCCTGTTGCATCGCCCGCCTTCCTCTTGCCTCTGCCTGCCAAATCTAGGGGGGTAGCTTCCCCCCCAGCCAACTCTACTAGTGAACTTAGAGGCGGCAGTTGGTCATGGGAAAAGGGAGAGCGGGATCCCAGCAGCCAGCCGGCAAAGGAGGCGGGATACTTGCAGACATTGTCCTGGGCTATGGGATGCGGGAATCAGCCGTAGTAACCCTGGTTGATGCGGTTTTCTAGCTGGCTAGCCCCTTCGCGATACTCGCCAAACACGAAGTTCTCCGCGTTGGCCTTGATCAGCGCCTTTTGCTGCTCCGTTAGCTCCGGGATCTTCAGCATGTCCTCTAGGCTTTTGTAAGGAGCGTTTTTCACCAGGATGCGGGCCAGAGTGGGGTAGAAACCAGGCAACTGGCGGTAGTTGCGCAGGATGGTGTTGTTGACGTCAATCGGAGTGTCGAGGTGTTTTACCGGCGGCAGCTCTGCCGCCGCAGCAGGGATCCCAAGCGAGGCCAAGCCCAGGCAAAGCATCAATAAGACAGGCAACCAGGTAGACAGCAGCCGACGCATAGTACCACCTCTGCAAACAGGATTGAAAGCAGCCATAACCGCGCTCACGGGATAGGTTGCTAACGTTTTCCGACCATTTAGTGTCTCATCCCCGCTACCTCGCATCGAGACCCAAATTCGGGTTGAGATACCGGCAGAAATAATTTTTAACAACTATGATGGGGAAACAGTCCGCTTGCAACTGGCTAACTTGCCCTTGCGTTTGGCTTGTCCTATGTCCGACTTAGCCCAGCTCTACCCTTCTTCCCTCCGCTCCTCTAGGCAGGAGGCTTTTCAAGCTCCCCCTGACCCAGATCCCGACCTAGAGCTGCTAGAGCAGCGGGAACTCTTCGTCTGGCGGCACATCGGGCCGGATGCCGGGCAGATCCGCCAGATGTTGCAGGCCTTGGGATTGGGCTCCCTCCGAGAGCTGGTGGAAAAGGCAGTGCCAGCAGCAATTCGCAGTAACCGGCCCTTGCAACTGGGATCCCCGTGCCCTGAGTCTCAAGTGTTGGCGGAGCTGAGGGCAATGGCGTCCCAAAACCAGGTGTGGCGCTCCTTTTTGGGCATGGGCTATTCCAACTGCCTGACGCCGCCGGTAATTCAGCGCAACATCCTGGAAAACCCTGCCTGGTACACCCCCTACACCCCCTATCAGGCGGAGATTGCCCAGGGGCGGCTAGAAGCCCTGCTCAATTTCCAGACGATGGTGATTGATCTAACAGGGATGGAGATTGCCAATGCTTCCCTACTGGACGAAGCCACTGCTGCTGCCGAAGCCATGAACCTGGCCTACACCTTAGCGGGCAAGCAATCCCCAGTTTTTTGGGTGGATCGCGGCTGCCATCCCCAGACCATTGCCGTCGTGCAGACACGGGCAGAACCCTTGGGGATCCAGGTGCGCGTGGCCGATCCTTCCCAGTTTGAGCTTGGGAACGGCTTTGGTGTGCTCTTACAGTATCCCAACACCTATGGGGAGATCCGGGATTACCGCGACCTGGTGGAGCAGGCTCACCAAAGAGGGATGGTGGTGGCCGTAGCCGCCGACTTGCTCAGCCTGACTCTCTTGCAACCGCCAGGGGAGTGGGGAGCGGACATTGTGGTGGGAACCACTCAGCGCTTCGGGGTGCCCCTGGGCTACGGCGGCCCCCACGCCGCCTACTTTGCCACTCGCGAGGCCCACAAACGGCTGCTGCCAGGGCGCCTAGTGGGGATCTCCCAAGATGCCCAGGGCAGGCCGGCCCTGCGCCTAGCCCTGCAAACGCGGGAGCAGCACATCCGCCGCGACAAGGCCACCAGCAACATCTGCACCGCCCAGGTGCTCTTGGCAGTGGTGGCCTCCATGTATGCCGTCTATCACGGCCCGCGCGGCCTGCGGCAAATTGCCGAACGCATCCATCGCCAGGCCCATCACCTGGCCGCCGGGATCCAGGGCCTGGGCTACAGGGTGGGGCCAGAGTATTTCTTCGACACCTTTTGGGTAAGGGCAGCCTCTCCAGAGCAGGTGCAGCAGATCCAAGAGCGGGCCGCCCAGCGGCGCATCAACCTGCGGCGGATTGACGAGACTACCCTGGGGATCAGCCTGGACGAGGCCACCACCTCTCAAGATCTGCGGGATCTCTGGGAAATCTTCGCCGGCTCCAGGGAGCCAGCCTGGGATCCCGAGGGCCTGAGTTCGGATCTCCACCAAAGCTTGCCGCCTCAGCTCTTGCGCACTACCCCCTACCTCACCCATCCGGTGTTTAACCGCTACCACTCGGAAACGGAGCTGCTGCGCTATATCCACCGCCTGCAGAGCCGGGATCTCTCCCTTGTCCACTCCATGATCCCCTTGGGCTCCTGCACCATGAAGCTGAATGCCACGGCAGAAATGCTGCCGATGACCTGGCCGGAGTTTGCCCAGCTCCATCCTTTTGTGCCCCTGGAACAAGCTCGCGGCTATCAAACCCTCTTTGCCCAGTTGGAGCAAATGCTGGCGGAGATCACCGGCTTTGCCGGCGTCTCCCTCCAGCCCAACGCCGGATCCCAGGGGGAATATGCCGGCTTGCTGGCCATTCGTCGCTACCACCAGGCCCGCGGGGAAAGCCAGCGCCAGGTATGCCTGATCCCCACCTCTGCCCATGGCACCAACCCCGCCAGCGCTGTCATGGCCGGGATGCAGGTGGTGAGCGTGGCCTGCGACAGGGCCGGCAACATCGACCTCGAAGACCTGCGGGCCAAGGTGGAGCAGCACCGGGAACGCCTGGCTGCCCTGATGATTACCTACCCCTCCACCCATGGGGTGTTTGAGGAAGGGATCCGCGAGATTTGCCAGATGATCCACGAGGCCGGAGGGCAAGTGTACATGGATGGGGCCAACCTCAACGCCCAGGTGGGCCTCTGCCGTCCGGCGGAGTTAGGGGCTGATGTCTGCCACCTCAACCTGCACAAGACCTTCTGCATCCCCCACGGCGGGGGCGGGCCAGGGGTGGGGCCCATTGCCGTTGCCCGTCATCTCCTGCCCTATTTGCCCGGCCACCCCTTTTTGCCTGGCTGCAACGGCCCGGTTAGCGCCGCCCCCTGGGGCAGTGCCAGCATCCTGCCCATTGCCTGGGCCTACATCCGCCTCATGGGATCCGCCGGCCTTACCCTAGCTACCCAAGTGGCCCTCCTCAATGCCAATTACATCGCCAGGCGGTTGGATCCCTACTACCCGGTGCTCTACAAAGGGCCGGGGGGATGGGTGGCCCACGAGTGCATCCTGGACCTGCGCCCCCTCAAGAAAAGCGCCGGCATTGAGGTTGAGGATGTAGCCAAGCGGCTAATGGACTACGGCTTTCACGCCCCCACCATCTCCTGGCCAGTGCCGGGGACAATGATGGTGGAGCCCACCGAGAGCGAATCCCTAGAAGAGCTGGATCGCTTCTGTGAGGCAATGATTGCCATTCGCCAGGAGATTGCTGCCATTGAGCGGGGCGAGATGGATCCCGTGCGCAATCCCCTTAAACTTGCCCCCCACACCGCCGAGGTAGTGGCCGCCGATCACTGGGATCGCCCCTACCCTCGCTCCCTAGCCGCCTATCCCCTCCCGTGGGTCAAGCAGCGCAAGTTCTGGCCCAGTGTCAGCCGCATCGACAACGCCTACGGAGATCGTCACCTGGTGTGCAGTTGTCAGCCCTGGCTGGAGGGCTAACTCTGCGCAAGTCGCCCGCAGCTGGACCAGCTCTGAGCAAGAGGAGAGGAGCTGCTCGGCCTCTTGCACAAGGCGCTCAGTCTCTGGCAGCGAAGCCTGCACCTGCGGCAGCACCTCCTTATCGGCCTCAACAGGGCTCTCCGTTTCTTGCAGGAGATTTATTGAGTCCTCGGTAAGCAGGTCAGCCACCGGAGACAGTTGCGCCTTCAGCGAGGCGTTCTCTTGCTCCAATTCCGCCAACCGCCTTTGCAGGCTATCCATTTGCCGATCTCGCTCTCCCAGAGCTGCTTCCAGCTCACGGTTGCAGGCCTCCAACGCTTGGTGGGCTGCCTCTGCTTGGTTCAGCCGTTCTGTTAAGCTTGCCAATTCATCCTCCAAACTGGTGACGCGACTCACCTGTTCCAGTAGTCGAGCTTCTTTCTCCTGCAGTTCTTCTCGCAGGGAACAAATCAAGCGATCCCTCTGTTCGACGCACTGCTGTAACTGTTCGACCTGCTGTCGTAGAATAGGCAGTTGAACCAAAGCCTTCTTGGCTAGGCCGAGAATTTCCCTGAAGCTCTCCTGCAGGCGGCTGTAGGAGTAATCCAATTTGGCAAAGGCTTCGTTGAGCGCAAGGTAAGCCTTGCATATCTCCATGTAGCGCTGGGCCAGAGAAGTGGGGTGATCCATGATATAGAGTCCAGGTGGGGGTGCCGTGTCTATTTTATGCCGTTCATTCTATCGACCCAACCCGGAAAAGAGGTGATTCGCTACAACAACTGGGGGATTAATTTTACTTTAAGATTTTCCTCTCTCTAGGCAAGCAGCTCACGTCCTGCCCCGACAGGATTCAAACTCTCTGGCAAAAACGGCCCTTAAGAGTAGCACATTTTTACTCCCATCGAGGGGATCACGCATTTAGCGTCTGGAGCAAAAGATTCAAAATTGAAACACTAGATATAGTTCAAAAGGGGGCTTCTGCTGGCTCAGGCAGGCCGCGCCTCCGGGATCCCCAGCGCTTCCAGATGGGCGGCGGCCCGCAACAGGTTGGCCTCTTGGTAGGGGGCAGCCACCAGTTGCACGCCAAAGGGCAGGGATCTGCCCTCGCGCAGCGGCACCGACAGCACCGGCAGGCCGACAAACGAGAGGGGCTGGGTGTAGAGGCCGAGGTTGGGCCGCGTCAGGACTTCCACTCCAGCGATTACCATCTTCTCTTGGCCGAGCAAGGGGGCAGAGCAGGGGGTGGTGGGGGCGATGAACAGGTCGATCTCTTGAAAGAGGACCTGAAGCTGCTGGCGATACCAGCGGCGAAAGCGCTGCGCCTGTAGGATCCAACTGGCGGGCAGCAGAGCGCCGGCCAAAAGGCGATCCCGGGTGGCCGGGTCGAAGTCGTGGGGACGAGTTCGCAGGTGGTGTAGGTGCAGGTTGGCTCCCTTGGCAGCCGTGATCAGAGAGGCAGCGGCGCGGGCGCGCTCGGCCTCCGGGATCCGCACCGTTTGCTGGGCTCCCAGGGCCTGGGCCACCTTTTCCACGCCGGCCAGGATGTGGGGCTCTGCTCCCCGCAGGAAGTAGTCGTCGGCCACGGCAATGCGCAAGCCCTGGATCCCTTGCCCCAATTAACCAAAGGTGGGATCCGCGGGGCGGCGGGTGCAGACGGGATCTTGGGGATCCGGCCCTTGCATGGCATCGAAGCTGAGAGCAAGATCGGCCACCGAACGGGCCAAGGGGCCCACGTGGTCAAAGCTGGGAGCCAACAGGGCTACTCCTGCCCGCGACAGACGGCCATAGGTGGGCTTGAGGCCGTAGATGCCGCACAAGGCGGCGGGCACCCGAATCGAGCCGTTGGTGTCGCTGCCCAGGCTAAGGGGCACCAAGCCCCCGGCCACCGCTGCTGCCGAGCCACCCGAAGAGCCGCCGGCACTGCGGCTGAGATCGTGGGGGTTGCGGGTGGGGCCGTAGTGGCTATTTTCGGTTACAAAGCCGGAGGCGTACTCGTCCATGTTGAGGGTGCCCACTAGGATCGCCCCTGCCTGCTGGAGGCGGGCCACCACCGTGGCATCTCGGGTGGCCGGGGGGTTCTCGCGGTTAATCACCGAGCCGGCCAGGGTGGTGAGGCCGGCCACGTCGAAGAGGTTCTTAACGGCAAAAGGCACCCCCGCCAGGGGGCCCACCGGGATCTCTTTGGCCACCTGTCGATCCAGCCGCTCCGCCGCCTGCAGGGCCGATGCTTCCAGCACGGCTGTAAAGGCATTGAGCTGGGGATCCCGCTGGCGAATCCGCTCCAGACAGGCGGCCACCACTGCCTGGGCGCTCACGGATCCCTGGCGGACGGCCCTGGCAATCGCGAACCCGTCGGCGCTGCCGAGAAGAGGGGAATCTGTGATCATGGCTGGGGGTTGAAGGTAGGATCTGGCTCAACCGTCGGCGGCAGCGGAAACTCCAGCACCTGTTGAGCAAGGGGCAAAAAGCGAGCCAGGTTTTCAATCACCCCCGCCCGATGGTCCGAATGCAGGGATAGTTGCAGCAGTTGGGCCATCGAGTCGACGTAGGTTTCGGGATCCCAGGGTTGCAGCGGTTCGAGGGGTCGTCTGGGGAAAAAATACCACAGGCCAGCTTGCCAAAACCAGCAGAAAGCTACCGAATCCAAAGACAAGGCCGTCCTCGGCTATGGGGTGGTCATCGACGCCGTGCTACCTGGCGGGGGCCAAAGGCGTTCGCGGGGCAAGACAGGGCGAGTCACTGCCTGCCGCTCCCATTCCTCCAAACCGGAGCGACGACCGGCAGCAGAACTGGGGGCACTGGCCTGCAGGCGCTTGCGGAACAGGCGCAACTGCTGCTGCTCGGCGGCAGGAGAAACATGCTGGGCAAAGAGGGAGGGCAAGAGCTGCTCTTCCTGCGCAAACTGGGCCCGCAACTGCTGATAAAAATGAAGGGCAGCAGAGGGATCCAACTGCTGCGGCTCACGCTCCGCCTGGTGCAAAAAGCGGGTCAGCTCCGGGATCTGATCCCGCATCCGCTGCTCCAACCCCTCAACCTGGCTGCTAAGCCGAGGCTCCGCCGCCAGGGCTGCCCTGAGCAGCGGGTAGAGGGCGTGGCGCTCCAGTTGGATATGGCGGGAGAGGCGCTGCCGCAACCTTTGCACCCAGAGACGCCGCTGCTCCAGATCCAACTCCGAGGCCCGAGAGAGACGAGCCAAGAGCTGCAGGATAACACGGTGCTGTTCGGCCCAAAGGGCAACCAGTGTAGACATGGCAGTTCACCGGAGAAAAAGCTTCATCCTAGCTTAACTTTGTCAAGAAAGGGCAGCTTGCGTAAGGGTACGGGACTGGTGCAGGTGTCTTGGCTACACCCCAACAGCAATCCCGGCAAAAGCTGCCCTCCGGTCGTTAGGCTTGCACAAGCCAGCGGCGTTTCCAGGCGGAAGTGGGCTCAAGGGGTGAAGTTTGCTGTTCCTGCTGGCGCTGCAGCCGAATCTGGGCTCTATCCCCTCGCAAGGTGGGATCCCGGTAGGGCACCGCGGCGCGGGTTTTCAGGTGCTCCCACTCGCTGGGGGAGAGGGGCGGCAGGTGATCCGGTTGAGGTGAGGCCACCGTGCCTGGCCAGGGGCGACCCACCGGTGGTGTCGAGCCGATAAACAGGCCTGCCTCCAGCAGAGCTGCCCGCACTGCTGCCGCACAGGAATAGGTGGCCAGAATCCCGCCGGGGCGCATTCGCGCCGCCACTGCCCGCAAAAAGTCCACCGTCCACAGCTCTGGGCAAACGGAAGGGGAGAAGGGATCCAAAAACACCGCATCCGCCCATCCCAGCGGCACCTGCAACAGAGTTTGGCGGGCATCTCCCCACAGCAGCCTTCCGCGCCAGCGCGGTGATTGCCAGGATCCCTCGTGGATAAAACGTTGCCACTCCTTGCTAAAGCTCCAAGTGGATCCCACCCCCACCTGCCAGGCCTGGCGGGGCACCTCTGGGGATCGCTCTAGGCCAATGACTTCCACACGGCAATTGGGCCGCACCTGCCAGATTGTCTCCAAGGCTAGGCCGGAGTTGTAGCCAAGGCCAAAGCAAATATCCAAAAGGCAAATAGGATCCTCCGGATCCCGCTCCAACGGCAGCCGATCCAGCCGGCAAGGGCGGACGAACTTCTCCAGTGCCTCCTGGGCAGCGCCGCTGAGGTTGTGAAAAGCCTGCCCGAACTCCTGGGAGAAAAAAGTCAGGGATCCATCCCCTGTGGTCAACACCTGCCACTGGGTTTCTGCGGTCATGGTCTACAGCAAGTCTCTATTTCCAGCTTGGCGATTCTTTGATAGCTTGAGAACGTTAAGATGAGTTTCGCGGCTCACCGGCAGGGCTTGTAGATTCAGCTCTGGCCATCCCTAGCTAGGGGGGTACCTCAACGGCTATGTCTTTACTGGATTGGTTTGCCGAGCGGCGCAAACAGACTTCTCTCAACTTGACAGGCAGCAGCCCCTTCGACAAAGAGCGGCAAGTGCGAGAGATTGCCGACGGCCTGTGGCAGAAGTGTCCAGCTTGTGATGCGCTCACCTACACCAAGGATCTGCAGCAGAACTGGCAGGTCTGCCCTAGCTGTGGCTACCACCATCGCATCACAGCCCCGCAGCGGCTGGAGCAGCTTTTGGATCCCGGCTCCTGGCAGCCCCTCGACGAGCACCTGGCCCCCACCGATCCGCTGCATTTTTTTGACCAAAAGCCCTACGCCGAGCGCCTGGCCGCCTACCAGGAGCGCACCCAGCTCAAGGATGCCGTCTTGACCGGGCTGGGCACTCTGGAAGGGATGAGGGTGGCCATTGGCGTCATGGATTTCCGCTTCATGGGCGGCAGCATGGGCTCGGTCGTAGGCGAGAAGATTACCCGTCTCACCGAACGCGCCACCTGCGATCACCTGCCCCTGATCCTTTTTTCGGCCTCGGGGGGAGCCCGTATGCAGGAAGGGATCCTCAGCCTGATGCAGATGGCCAAAACAGCAGCCGCTCTGCAAAGGCACCGCGAAGCCGGGCAGTTGTTTATCTCCGTGCTTACCCATCCCACCTATGGGGGAGTGACCGCCAGCTTTGCCATGCTGGGAGACTTGATCCTGGCCGAACCCGGCGCCCAGATAGGGTTTGCCGGGCCCAATGTTATCGAGCAAACCATTGGCAAGGGCAAACTCCCGGAGGGCTTCCAGACGGCTGAGTACTTGCTAGCCCATGGGCTCATCGATGCAATCGTGCCGCGGACTGAACTGCGCAAGCGCTTGGCCCAATTGCTTGCTATGCACCGTCCCCGCCTACATATGTCCCTTCCCACGCCCGACGGCCCGGATCTGAGATGGGAAGCCAAGGTGGGATCCCTCTCTACGGGGTAGTCGCCAGCTCCCCCTTCCCTTTGGCAGATAATCTCAGCCAGCTGGAAATTGTCCTGCCAAAGAAGCGGCAGAAGGGGAATTTTCTGCTGAGGGGTTAATGGCAGCAACCGATGGTGCTAAGGTAGGGCATGAAGTCTTGACCAGAAACAATGGATCTTAAGCTACGCATCCGGACTGCCAAAACTCCGCAAGGGCAAGAACTGGCGATTGTGCCCCTGGAGGGTCGCTTTGACGCCAGGGCCGCTTCCGAAGTGCGGCAGCTGCTGCAGCAGGTTTTGGATTTTGGCTACCACAACCTGTTGATTGACATGTCGGCAGTTACTTTTATGGATAGCTCTGGCCTAGGGGTGCTGATCTCGGCCCTGCGCAAGTGCCGGGCTGCCGGTGGCAACCTCAGCCTCTGTTGCGTTCCCGAAAGCGTCGCCCTTGTCCTCAGGCTCACCTCAATGGAGAAGGTCTTGACCTGTTTTGACGACCTGGAGACGGCTGTTGCCAATTTCTCCACTGCTTCCGCCGCCCGCTAGGCCAACTGAGTTGCTGCGATGCCCTGCCTACGCCTCTGACTTTGTTCCCAGGATCCGTTGAGGAGGCTTAGCCATGCCCCAAGCTGGCCTCGATACCTTTCAGCTCCTTTACCAGCACCACCGTGGCCCTAGCTTTTGCGAGCAGATGCTGGCTACCGCTCCTGGGCGCTTCAATGAGGCCTTTTGGCAGTTTTGGCAGCAGCATGTTGAGCCCTGCTTGCCCGCTGCGCCCTGCCTGCTGGATTTGGGAACGGGGCCGGGGTATGTCCTCCGGCAGTGGGCCCAGCGCTACCCCGGCGGACATTTCATTGGCGTAGATCTAATGCCCTACATGTTGGAGCGGGCAGCGGCAGACTTGAAAGACATCCCTGGCATCCAACTGCTGCAGGACGACCTGCACGATCCCCACTTGCCCCTGCCAGATGGCAGCGTTGATGCAGCCCAGGCAGTGGTGGTGATCCACGAGATGGTGCAGCCGGTGCGCCTGTTGCAAGCGGTGCGACGCCTGCTCAAGCCAGGAGGACGGTTTTTGCTAGTGGACTGGGTGCGCGCCCCGCTTAGTCTCTACTTCGATGCTGCCACAGAAGCCCAACTGTTTCAGCCGGAAACACCCCTAGACACCTTGGTGGATCAGTTTACCCACTTCTACGAGCACAACCGCTTCAGCGCTGAGGACCTAGCCTGGCTGTTGGAGAAGGTTGGCTTGAGAGTGGTGGCGCAAGAGCTCTACGGGCAAAATCGCTTTGTGCGCCTTGTGGCGGAAAAGCCCTAGAGGACTTCAGGGATCCGCCGCTCGGCCTGTGCCTGGGCAAACACCTCCACCTCGGTGTTCATCTTGCGCAGTTGGCGGGCCAACTTAATGGCCTTGTCGCGGGGGAGAGGGGGGCTCACCACCGCCGGCAGGCAGCGCAACAGCGGCTTCAGGGCCGTCTTGGGCAGCCCCGCATAAAACGCTAAGGTGGAGAGGATCTCGTCTTCAAAGTAGGGGTTGCGGTATTCCAAAAGCCGCACTTGGTAGAGTTCCGGCGGCAGGGGGCGTCCCTGGGCCAGGCGAAGCAGGGATCCCACCGTCCCCATCACGTATAGACGATCCCCCCGCTTCAACAGGGTCTCGCCCTCTTTCTGCCAGATCTTGGGAAAAACACAGGGCCGGCCCGGCCGGGAGTGATGCAGCAAGATCGCCAGGTCGTAATCCTGGGCCAGTTGCCGTAGGGATAGCCCCAGGTAAGGGTCATGGGCCGAGACCTCCAGCAGCGTCACCAGCAGCGTTTCCCCGTCCCAAGTCAGGGTGCCGTAAACGGATCCCACCAACGCTGCCGTAGCAAAAGCCCGCGCCCCCAGGGCCGTGGTGCTGTAGCTGGTTCCCAGCGTCTGCAGATGCCGCTGCGTCCGCGTCGCCAGCTCAGGATCCGTGACCCGCAAAATGGTGCGGATCCCAGGTTGCAGGCTGTGGGCGGTCAGGGCGGTCTCGAGGTTGGTGAGATCGTCAGGCGTCGTGCAGATCAAAGAGCGGCTGCTTTGGATGCGGGCCTGGTGCAGCGTGCTGGCCAAGGCGTAGTTGCCTCGGATCACCACCGCCCCCTCCCGTTCCGCCACCTTCAGCAGGGGATTGTCGCTGTCGGGCTCTACCACCACCACCTCATAGCCCATCTGCCGCAACAATTGCAGCACCAAGTAGCTCAGCCGTCCCAACCCCGCGATCACCACGTGATCCGCTTTGGGCATGCGGGCGGCCCCACCCAGCCCAAAGCGGCTGCTCACCAACTTGTCGGTCACCAATCCGTAGATTAACCCCACCAGAGCAGCCCCCACCAAGGTCATGGCCACCGCCACCACCTTCACCCCTAGAGGGGTCTCCGCTTGCTGAAAGGCTTCGATATCTCCGTAGCCCCCTGTCAGCACCACAATGGTCAGCAGCAGCGCGTCGACGACCGGCTTGCCAATCCTCCTGAAGTTGATCACCCCCAGCACCAGCATTCCTCCTAGGGTGAAGACGAGGGTGCGGACGAGGGGCTTGACCTGGAGCAGCTGCCGCAGTCCCTTGTCTAGCCAAGACAAAAAAGATTCCCAGCTGGGGGATTGGCGTCGCTGCCCCCGTTTTTGGTTTTTCGCATGAGCCCAGCGCTGCGCCCGCGAAGAACCTCGCCGCCCGTTGCGCTCCAACAGTTGCAAATAGGCCCGCGGGTCGCAGACGACCAAAATGCGATCCCCCTCCAGCAGCTCTGCCTTGGGGTCGAAATCCTCGAAAACCCGAGACTCGGAAAAGTTGGACAGTCCATCTCCAGGGTAGTGAAACAGCACCCGCGCCCGGAAAGTTTCTTCCAGTTCCTCAAGGGGCATGTGCAGCAGACGGGAGTTGTAGCCAATGGTCAGCTCCACCACGTTCCAGAGGGTGGTCTCTTGCTCAGCACCAAAGTGGACCGGATCCGCCAGCTCCGGTGGCAGCGTAGCCGGCTGAGCCTCCAACTGAGGCAGCTCGAAGTAGCCAACAAATTCGTCCGAGACGGCCTTGAGGGCGAAGGCAGGGGCCGCTAAGCCGGCAACTGAGAGGGAGAAATGCTGCGGCAAAATTGAGTCCAAGTAGCGGGCAAGGCTAGGGTTAAACAGACGAGAGACAATACGCGCCTGCGGGTTGAGATCCCGAATCAAGAGGGCCAGCTCGAAGTTGGCTTGGTCGTTGTCCTCCAAAAGCAAGGCCACCTTAATCTGCTCAATCCCCGCCTGGCGCAACACTTCCGCCCGGTGCGGATCCCCCTGCAGGTATTGCCATCCCCCTTTCCGAGAGGGCGGCGGGCAGGGAGCCACCACCACTGCCCGCTGTCCAAATTCTTCTAGAATCTCTAGCGTCAACTCTGCCAAATCGTTGTAGCCACAGAGTAGAACGGAGGCACCTAGGGGGCAGCCATTGTCTTGTAGGTGCACACCTGGCGTTTGGGAAAGAGAGCCGGCCATACCCTCTCCTCTGCTCTGCTCCCTTTATACCCAGAAAGGCAAGAGGCCTCAGCTAGCCGCGACAAGCTCCTGGCCTTCTAAGAAAGTCGGCGGAGCTCGAAAAACCGCCTAGGAGGGGCAAACTTTGGGCGTCGGCTGCTGAAAGCCCTCGCTCGTTGACGGATAGCCATAGGTGGTGTTTCATGGAATCCGTGGCTGGCGCCTTGCGCCACTTCCAGGCTCTGCAGCCTAGCGGCTGTCGCCCACCTCGGTAAAGGATAGGTCCTGGTGCCGGCTGTGGGTGACGCTTCTGTTTTTGGGTTGTGGGCAATCCCTAGTTCGCGGGGTATTGTCCTTTTGCCCACTCCCAAGATAAAACCATGGTTTGCACTGCCTCCCTTAACCCTATGCCTTTCCCCAAGGATGCTGTTCCTGTTGCCCCTGTCAAACAGCCTGCTGCCCAGGCTAGCTCTACTGCTGGCGACTCCTTTCTCCAAGGGTATGGAGCCTTTCCCGCCCATCTCATCCCCCAGGGATCCCTGCAACTCTACACCCATCCCGGTCGGGGCATGTTCACCCCCGTGATGGCGCAGGCGCTGCGCTTGGCGGGTCAGGGAACGCGGGTGTTGATTGTGCAGTTTCTCAAAGGCGGGATTAAGCAAGGCCCGGAGAACCGGATTTTGCTGGGCAGCTCGCTGGAGTGGGTTCGTTGCCGTCTACACCGCTGCATCGATACACCGCATCTGGAGCCGGAGGAGCGAGCAGCTCTGGACGAGTTGTGGCAATTTACCCAGGAGGCCGTCAGGAGTGGCCGCTATGGCTTGGTGGTGCTGGATGAGTTGAGCTTGGCCATCAAGTTGGGCTTGATTCCAGAAGAACAGGTGCTAGACCTGGTCGATCAGCGTCCGGTCTGGATGGACATGATCATCACCGGGCCCGAAATGCCGGCTTCTCTCCTGGAACGCGCCGATCTCATCACCCAACTGCGCCCACGGCAGGAGCCCTCCCGTGGCCTGGGGAGTTGCTTGGCTCCCTCGCGGGTCAGCAGTTCATAGTTTTGTGATCCGCAGCTATACGCTCTTTCCCCCAATTCTCTGGTCCCTATGTCATGTAGCCATGCTAAAAAGCGACCGCTGGATCCGGGAGCAAGCGCAGCGAGGGATGATCGAGCCGTTTTGCCCCGAATTGGTGCGGGCCGTGGAGTGGAATGGACAGATGCGGCCTGTTTTGAGCTACGGACTTTCCTCCTATGGCTACGACATTCGCCTTTCCCCTGTGGAATTTAAGATCTTCCGCCATGTGCCCGGTACCGTGGTGGATCCCAAGCGGTTTAACCCCAAGAACCTAGAACCTGTGGAGCTCCACCACGACGAAATGGGAGACTACTTCATCATCCCTGCCCATTCCTATGGGCTGGGGGTGTCCCTCGAGCGGCTCCACGTGCCCGACAATATTACTGTCATCTGCATCGGCAAATCTTCCTACGCACGGGTGGGGTTGATTGCCAACCTGACTCCAGCTGAAGCAGGGTGGCGGGGCTACCTGACGCTGGAGTTTTCCAATGCCTCCAGCGCTGACTGCCGGGTGTATGCCAACGAAGGGGTAGTGCAGCTGCTGTTTTTGGAGGGGGATCCCTGTCAAATTACCTATGCCGACCGCCAAGGCAAGTACCAGGATCAGCCGCAGCAGGTGGTGGTGGCTAGGGTTTAGCAGACTGCAAGGGGAAGTCCCGCGCTCTAGCGCTCAGAGGAACTGCTCAGCAGGTGTTGGGCAATGAAATCCGTGTGCACCTCACCCCGCAAAAAAGCCTCGTGACGCAGGATCTGCTGGTGAAAAGGGATCGTGGTGGGCACACCCGTGATGGCGCACTCCCCCAAGGCTCGCTGCATGCGGCGGATGGCTGCTGCCCGGTTAGGCCCCCAGACAATCAACTTGCCTAGCAGTGAGTCGTAGTAGGGGGGGATAGTGTAGTCGGTGTAGATGTGGGAGTCCATGCGCACCCCTGGCCCCCCAGGGGGCAAATAGGCGGTGATGGTGCCCGTGCAGGGACGAAACTGTTGTTTGGGATCCTCGGCATTGATGCGGCACTCGATGGCATGGCCCCGCAGTTGCACATCCTTCTGGCGAAAGGTGAGGGGCTGGCCTTGGGCAATGCGAATTTGCTCGGCAATGAGATCCAGGCCAGTCACCATCTCAGTTACGGGGTGCTCCACCTGGATGCGGGTGTTCATCTCGATGAAGTAGAACTGGCCATTTTTGTCCAGCAGGAACTCTACCGTGCCTGCCCCCACGTAGTTTACTGCCTTGGCTACCTTCACCGCCGTGGCCCCCATGCGAGCGCGCAAGCTCGGCGTGAGAGCAGGGCTAGGGGCTTCTTCCAGCAGTTTTTGGTGCCGCCGCTGAATTGAACAATCCCGTTCATAGAGGTGCACCACATTGCCATAGCTGTCGGCCAAAATCTGAAACTCCACATGACGGGGCCGCTCAATGTATTTCTCCAAGTAGATCCCCCCATTGCCAAAGGCTGCCTGGGCTTCCCCCTGGGCGGTGCGCATCATCTTCAGCAATTCTTGGGCATCGCGGGCTACCCGCATACCCCGTCCCCCGCCTCCGGCAGTGGCTTTGATGATCACGGGGTAGCCGATTTTCTCAGCTAGCCGCAGCGCCTCTTCCTCAGAGGTGATCAACCCACGGCTGCCAGGTACTGTCGGCACGCCCACCGCCTGCATGGTTTCGCGCGCCATAGCCTTGTCGCCCATCTTGCGCATGGCCTCTGGGGAAGGGCCAATGAAAATTAAGTTGTGGTCGGCACACATCTCGGCAAACTTGGCATTCTCTGCCAAGAACCCGTAGCCCGGATGAATGGCATTGGCACCGCGGGTAAGGGCTGCCGAGATGATGTTGGGAATGTTGAGGTAACTTTTGGCCACCGGGGCCTCCCCCACACAGACCGCCTCGTCCGCCAGTTGGACATGGAGCGAGTTCTGATCCGCAGTGGAGTAGACGGCCACAGTGCGGATCCCCATTTCCTGACAGGTGCGGATAATGCGCAGGGCAATCTCGCCTCGGTTGGCAATCAGGATCTTGGTGATGGGCGGCATGAGGGACGTTTGAGGCTAGAAAAACCCCGACCGCTAAAGACCAGCGGCCTCTGCAGGTAGGCTACGCAGGTGCTGATCCTACTATGGCAAGCAGACGGAAGGGTAGAGCAGCCTAGATGGGGATCCCCCCTCCGGCCAATCCAGCCGGCACCCTAGCTGGGGCTAAGGCGGCAGGGATCCGGCTTCAGCAGGATCCCAGGGGCGCAAAGGATCTCCAGGTAGAGGTTGATCTGGGTGCGAGCCATCAGAGTACAGGCTTGCGTGGGGCAAAACTCTCGTTTCTCTAGTTGTCGGAGCGAGGCCATGGCCCCAGCCACTCTCCGCCGCGAAAGCGCCAGCGGGGAAACAAAATCCGCATCACCACCCAAGCGCTGAGGTAAAGGCAAACCCAGACCACGCTGTAGTGGAGAATAAAGTC
Organism: Synechococcus sp. OH30; assembly: GCF_047462175.1. Classification (NCBI taxonomy): domain Bacteria; kingdom Bacillati; phylum Cyanobacteriota; class Cyanophyceae; order Synechococcales; family Synechococcaceae; genus Synechococcus; species Synechococcus sp. OH30. Next base: position 224,457 of record NZ_JANSIP010000004.1, read on the forward strand.
GCCCAGGTCAAACCGTTGGCTTGGGATATGGGGAAGGCCCACCAGACTCAGGACTGTGCCCAAGAAAAGCCCTTCCCAAATGCCGGCCAAAAGCTGCAGGATCCCAGGCCAATCGTGATCCCACCTCCACCCCATCAGGTAGTTATAGACAACATCCCAAACACAGCCAAACAAACCTACGTAGAAGAGCACCCAAAAATAGGTAAGGCTGCCTCTATGTCCAGTCAGTCCAAAGTAAAAAGGCAAAGTCGCTAAAACACCTACAGTAGCCAGTAAAAAAATGCGGGTTTGCCAACGGCCAATGAGAGTGGGTGTCATGGTTTCCTCCAGTTTCGTTGGCCCCAATCGTTAGTTCGTTTGGCTTCAGTTCAAAGGCTAAGGGCTGAGGTTCAAGGCCCACTTGCACCACTGCCACAGGGATCGGATCCCTTCTAGACCTTTAACTCCTGGTGCCCCCAGCCGAGCCAAGTGCTCCACCGATCGATGGGCACAGTACTGCAGGCCCAAAAACGTATCCACCGGCGCATAGGGTCCACCTAAGGTGATGATCCCGGCAGCGTACATCCGTCCATCCCCGTTGCGCATCTCCACCAGCTCAAAATCGTTGGAAACATGTAGGCGTCCGTGGGGATTGAGGGGCAGATTGTAGTGGGTAATCAGATCATTGAGGAGGGGATTGGTCATGGGATCCGAAACCAAGCCCGTGCAGTCGATAACAAAATCGGCTTCCACCTTCAATTGGGTGTTGTTGTGGGTACCTCGAATGTAGGTTACCGGCTTGCCTTTGTCGCCGAGAACCACCGATTCCACCTTGCCAAAGACAATCGAGTACCAGCCCTCCTGCAGCCCTTGCCGCACAATCCGCCGCCACCTGCGCCGACTTGCCGTTGTGGTGCCGCCCCAGGCTTCCAGTAGTTCGCGCCGTTCCAGGGGGGTTGCTGCTTCCAATTTGGCGCGCAGAACCCCACCCCAAGTGCCCTTGGGCCAGTTGAAGGGCTGAAACTCCCAATGGTTCTCCACTACTCGTTTGGCCCGTCCGAAGCGATTGCCACTCTTGGGCGCACGGCTCAGATGCACCACCGAGATGCGAGGGTTGACTTTGCGGGCTTCGTAGAGGCGCTCCAGCACCTGAGAAGCGACGATCCCGAACCCCCGCATCAAAACGGTGCCGCCTTGTTTTTCCAATTGCTCATAAACATGATCATGGGGCTCGTAGCCGTGTACCACCGACTTTAGATCGCCAGTTTTTTCCCGAAACTCTTGCAGATCGTTGAGCAGTCTGATGGCTGGGTACCCAGTTGCCAAATGCACGTACTTGGCCACCATAAAGCGGTGATCTGTATGGCCGGGCCGCGTTGCCGAATAGGCTACTACGTATCGCCCATCCTCCGTTTTGCGAACGGCGCGAATATGGCCGTAGCAAAGCATTTGATCCCAGCCAATGCGAGCTGCTTCCCGATCCATCGAGGCAAATACATTCCCTGCCAGCGGTGTGTAGGTATCTGCCAACAAAGGCTCACTAAAGACCTGCCACAAAAAGCCGAGTGCTTCCAACAATCGGCCAGAGAAAAAAGAGCGCCAGGCCTCTCGCAAGGCATAGCCGGGCCAGCCCCAAATGTTGTCCGGACAAGAATCGGAGCCAGAGCGAATTCGCTTCCAGCGGGGGATCTGGCAGTTGGTCAACAGCCGTTCATAGCGTTCGTAGGGTTTACGGGCAATGCTGATGACGCGGATATGTTCGGATCTGACTCCATAAATGCGCAGGGTATCCACCCAAGCAAAGCTGCCAATACCACCGCCCAAAGCCAAATAGAGGGTCTCCTCCACAGGTAGGCCAGTGGCTTTGAGGGCACTCAGGGCAATTTGCTTAGCTCGGAACAAGTCCGGTGGGGGGAAGTCGGATCTGGCCCGCACCTCGGGAAGTTCCTCCGGGGCGAAAACCACTGTGGAAGCTGGGGGAACCTCAAGTGCGGTGTCGGGTTGGGTGGCCGGGCGAATGAGGTCGGTGCGGGGCTCCAGCAAAAGGGTGGGGGTGCCGAGCAATAGGGTGGCGTTGGGATCCCTCAGCAAACTGACGGTGATGCTGTAGGGGCCAAGCTCCACCACTTCCCCGCCCTGCAGCACCCGGCGTGCTTGTCGGATTTTTTCCCCATTGATGCGGCTGCCGTTGGCACTGCGATCCTCGTAGATGACCTGAGCATCCTCACCGAGATAGATAAGGGCGTGGTAACGGGAGATCTCCCGGCTAGCAAACACCGCCCGGGCCACTTCTTGCCCCTGCCATTCCTGCGGCAGTTGGGCCAGCTCTCTGCCCAAGGCAAGAGGCAATGGAAAAATCAGCTCTTGCTGTTCTTCAGTAATGGGATCTTCCCAGCTTAGTTGAATTTGCATGGCTTTTGTTCACCTCTGTAAAGGTAAAAATGACTCAATCGAGAACAACACAGAACAATGTAATCTCATGAGTCACCTTGGACTTGGCTTGGGATCCCTTTTTCGACTGCCGGGCTCCAAGAGAAAAATGGAACGGTTTAGTTCTCTAGGCAGGAGATCGCGAGGCTCTGTCAGCCTCTGGAGGAGGGATCACCAGCGAAGCACTTAAGACCAAATGTCCGCAGTAGGGGCAGTTCTGGCCTTGATATTCTGGCGGCAGATAGTGAGGGTTTTCCAGGCGGCTGCACTTAACCTTGAGGGTGCCCAAAGTCCCGCGGTTCAGAGAAACCCCTTGATCTTTTCCGGCAACCTCTATGGATTTTATGCTCAGCACAATACGCCCCAATTGAATTTGGCTATTGGCCTCGAGCGCAGGCTCTTCCTGAATGATTTTTCGGCCATTCACCCAAATGGGGTTGGGTTGCTTAGGCGGCAAACGATCCCGGGTCAAGTTGCGAATGTAAAACTTGAGAGTTTTGGGATCGAGATAAAGCCCGGCATGGATTCCTGAGACCGAGCGAGTTGGGTCGTTGAGCACCACATCGCAGCCGGGATCCCGCCCGATGGTAACCAGCTTGCCGAGGACGGGCGACACCGTTTGAGATCGGCGCCGGTCGGCCTCGACCCATTCCAGGGTTAGTTGATACACGATTTCATGCTCCACAGTTCAACGCCTCCGTTCCCTGTGATCGACCTCAGCCTATCAAAAAGTCAGCTTAGAAAGGAAAAGATGTCTTTTTCGTCAAAATTGTTATCCCTTTGGTTAACTGTAACCTATCTTCTTGAACAGAGGCTCGTGCTGATTGAGATCACCTGAGTTAGGTTTTCCGAATCACATCTCTTCGCTTTTCCGCTTGAAACACTACCCAAGCGCTCCCCGCCAGGGAGCCTAGAGCTGTAAATTTCCAGCGATCCCCGGAGGATGCATGTTTTGTGTTCTTCACACCTCTGGCCAAACAGTTCTCAAAGCACTCCACCAAACGTAAACTAGCCCACAGCTAAAACGGAGGGCTTTTGGCAACCTAGCCACGAACTTCTAGTCTGGCCTGTAGCAGCCCCAGCTAGGGAAATCCCCTTGGCCGCGTCGGCGTCCACATCCCCTCCCACTCCCAAGCCGGATTGACACCTGGTTTTGGATACAGACAGGGCTGACGCTTTCCCGCTTGGCCTATGGGTTGGTGTGGGTGCCAGTAGCAGCGGGGGCTTGCAGGGTGGCCTCTTTCGCGCAGTAAGCCGTAAGCCCCTCTTGGTCGCCTGCTCTGGAGTTAAAGCCAGCTTGCAGACCTGGGTAGCGCCTGCTAGCCAGTAACAGCCTCTTATTCCACGTTGGCAGGCAGCGCCCCCCTCACCGTTCGCGCCAGCAGGCCAACAGCCTTTTCATCCAAGAGCTGCTGCGTTGCAAGGAGTCAATGACCCCGCCACCGCCTTCCCCTCTTGCCTGATGAGTCGGCTCTTACAGGCCCACGATCTGGGTATTTTCAAAGGTGGAGAGAATCCTGTCCAAATCCTGAGCCTGCCGCAAATAGGTGGCGGTGGCGTCGCTACCAAACTGGATTTCATCTCCATCTTCGAGATCCCAAAACTCTACCCGCTCCCCCCGAATGTAGAGGCCGTTGGTGCTGGGCCTGCCGTGGATATCTCCATCGATAATTTGATAGGTAAACCCATCGAGAGAGGTGGAAGATTCGGTTTTCACCAAGATGGCGTGGTGGCGGGAGACGTACTGGGAGTCAATGCGAATACTGTTGCTCGGATCCCGCCCCAGGGAATAGAGCTCAGCCGTTAGCCAGTAAGCTTTGGGCCCATGGCGATCCTTGACAACTAGCAGATGGTTGAGGGTAGGTCGACGAGGGGGCATAGTCATAGAGGGCACCCACTGGCACACCACGCAGATAGGGTAGCTAAAACATAGCACGGGATCACCTGGCCAGTTGAGATGGGTGTCGCGTCAGTTTCCAACTGGCTCGACGAATACAGAAGTATTCTGGGGAAAGCAAGTAGATTTTTGTAACGGATCCCTTCATAATAGGGGTTGAACGATGCAGATCCTTCCTTGACCATGAGTGGCGCCCACTCCCATCTTGCCAACCAGTCCGAAGCCCCCAGGGTACCCAAGCTAATCGAGCTGCCGGAAGATGAGGTCGAGGCTCAGCTTGGCGATCCCCGAGGCCTCCAGCGCTACGAATGCCGCTCTTGTGGCTATGTTTACGAGCCAACCCAAGGGGATCAGCTCAATCACATCCCGGCAGGTGTACCCTTTGAGGAGCTGCCTCCTGACTGGAGATGTCCAGTGTGCCGAGCTGATAAGCGCCTGTTCCAAGCGGTGGGTACCAAGGGCAAGCCTTCCGGCTTTCAGGAAAACCTGCGCTATGGCTTTGGGGTCAACGTGATGACCCCTGCGCAAAAAAACCTACTCATCTTCCTGGGCTTGGCACTGGGGTTTTTGTTTTTAATGAGTTTTTACTTCGTCGAGTGATAGTTACAATGGTGAAGCTCCTGAGACTGGCGCTGTTGGCTGCCTTCTCGCTCCTGCTGATGGCAGCGCGAATGCCAGAGATGAAGGTGGTGCCCTGGGAACAGGTGGAGGTGCCCACCCAGAACATCCTGCTGGATATTGCCTTCACTGGCACTAACCCCTCCCGTGGCTGGCTGGTAGGTGACAAGGCAACGCTGCTGGAATCTCAAGACGGTGGCCTTCACTGGCAGGTGCGCAAGCTGTCGGCCCTCGAGCCCGAGGCTTACTTGAGATCAATTAGCTTTGCCGGGGCAGAGGGGTGGATAGTGGGACAGCCAAAGATCCTGCTTCACACCTTGAATGAGGGATCCGACTGGACGTTGATTCGTCTGAGCAACCAACTGCCAGGAGAGCCACTCCTCATCCATGCTCTGGGCGCTGGCGCTGCCGAAATGGTAACCAATGTGGGAGCTATCTACCGCACAGAGGACGGGGGGCAGACCTGGCATGGGCAGGTGGAGGAGCCAATTGGGGCAATTAAAAACATCGCCCGCGGTCCTGGAGGGGAGTACCTAGCCGTTTCTTCACGCGGCAGCTTCTACTTCTTGTACACGCCCGCAACCCACGCTTGGAAGCCCTATCTGCGGGAGAGCTCTCGCCGTATCCAGAACATGGGCTTTGGCCCTAACGGCAGCGCCTGGAAACTGAATCAGGGGGCAGAGATTGCCTTTACAGATGACTTTACCTCTGGCGAATGGTCTAAGCCGCTGCGACCTGGACGGGCCCTTAGCTTTGGCTATCTCGATGCAGCCTACCAAAACGACCATGACCTGTGGGTGGTAGGAGGGGGTGCTACACTCCTCCACAGCCCCGACGGCGGCAAAACCTGGGAGGAGGCCAAGAAGCTAAGCAACATTCCCGCCAATTTCTACTCCATTAAGTTCTTTGGCCCTGACCGAGGATTTATCTTGGGGCAGCGGGGCACGCTCCTGCGCTACGTCGGCTACACCACAGCAGAGTAGCTTGGTAACCCTCCGTCCCGCTAGCGCGAAAGGACTCCGTCCCGCTAGCGCGATGAGGGGGGGCGGAAAAACCTTCGACCGCCACTATTAGCACCTACCCCGCTGAAGAACCTGGACAGTGCCGAAAGCCAGTCAGTAAGCGGAACTAGGAACCGTCTAGGGGCGTCTTGACAGCGCCTTTGCGAGTCCAACTGTGGACTGCGTAGGCATCCCCCGACTAAAGTTGGGGAGTGTCAACTCCTCATCTTCGTCCGGTGAATAGAGGCAAGAGGGATCCCACTTCACCACCGCGGCTGCTAGTGGCAGCCAGCGGGACAGGGGGTCATATTTTTCCTGCTCTGGCTGTTGCTGAGCAGTTACCCACTTGGCAAATCGAATGGCTGGGGGTACCCCAGCGGCTGGAGGGGAAGCTGGTGCCCGCTTGCTATCCGCTGCATCGGGTCACCCTGTCTGGCTGGCAGGGATCCCCTCTCCAGAAGCTGGGATCCCTGGTTCAGTTGGCACGGGCAACGCTGCAGGTGCGGCGGATCCTTAAGGAAGGACACTTTGATGCTGTACTGACCACCGGCGGCTACATTGCCGCCCCAGCCATCTTAGCAGCCCGCTCGCTGGGGGTGCCGGTGCTGCTGCACGAGTCTAACCGTATCCCGGGCAAGGTAACCCGCTGGCTGGGAAGGTTTTGCCAGGTAGTGGCCTTGGGCCTGGCGGAAACGGCGGAGCACTTGCCGGGGGTAGTCACCCAGGTGGTGGGCACACCGGTACGGTCAGAGTTCTATCAGCCTCAGCCCTTGCCCGCGGATCTGCCGATTCCGGAGGGGGATCCTCTGATTCTGGTGATGGGGGGAAGCCAGGGAGCGCGGGGCCTCAACCGCCTGGTGGCCGCCTGCATCCCGACCTGGTTGGAGGCCGGGGCCTGGATTGTGCATTTGACTGGCGAGGGGGAGGTCGGGATCCCTTCCCATCCCCGCTACTACCCCTTTCCCTTCCGCACCGATGTGGCCGCTTTGTTGCAGCGGGCCACCTTTGCCATTAGCCGGGCCGGCGCCCTCAGCCTGGCAGAGTTGTGGGCCACTGCCACCCCTGCCATTTTGATCCCCTATCCTTTTGCCGCCGAAGACCACCAGTATTACAACGCTCTGGCCTTTGTGGAACGCGGTGGGGGAGTGGTCCTGCGAGAATCGGAAGCCAATCTGGAGGTGCTGCGGCAAACGGCGCTAACCTGGCTGGCCCAGCCCCAGCTGGTTGCCCAAATGACCGCCAACTTAAGGGCAACAGCTTTTCCTACTGCCAGCAAGGCAATTGCCCGCCTGCTCCAGGAGATCTGTTAACTCCCCCAAAGGGCCAGCGGTGGTACAGCGGAGATTTGCCCGCCGCCTACCTAAGCCTGCCCCAGTCGTGGAGACCTCGTCCTGCTGAGGCTTCCGGTGGCAAGCCTCTGGGAGACGCTGCTGCAGGGAACGTGTAGAGGCGTCTTGACAGTGCTTGATGAGTTTGCTTATGGACTGCGTAAGAAGCCCTCGACTTTAGTTGGGGAAGTGTCGGGAATGCCCCTCCACCTTTCGGTGGCAGCGCTGATCCCTAGTCTGTCGGCGCCGCGGCAGAGGCAGGGATCCCGTTGTTGCCCCCATCTGGAGCAGGAACTTCCGGCTCGAGAACTTGGCGCACGGATTCAATCTCTTGGGAAAGCAACACCCGCTCCCGGTCCAGGAGACCAACCACCTGCTCCGGATCCTCCCGCGAGACCACCGGCAACTGGCGCAAGTCGTACTTGTACATTGGCTCGGCAGCCACCGCCACAGCCTCATCGGGGAAGGTGGTGAGCACAGGAGCTTGGCTAACCTGCTCCACCCTCAGCTCCGCCAGTTCCCTGGCCTCCCTCTGAGCCAGAGCTCGCTCCAGGTCTTCTAGAGTGAGAATGCCCCGCAGCCGCTCCTGGGCGTCCACCACCAAAGCGCTGTGGCACTTTTGTTGCAGCAAACGCTCCAGCGCCTCCCGTAGCGGCATATCCTGCGGCAGGAGCAGAGAAGGGGGCAGCATCACCTCTTGCACCGTCACGCCCTTGGGCTCCTGCCTGCGTCGGGCGGAAGGGTAGATAACCGGTGGGTGCGATTGCTCCGTTAGCCAAATGCTCAAACCCACCGCCGCCATCACCGGTAGGGCAATGTGGTAGTCCCGCGTCATCTCAAACAGCAGGAGAATTGCCGTCAGGGGAGCCCGCACGCTAGCCGCCAATACTGCCCCCATGCCCACCATGGCATAGGCGGCAGGGGGAGAGAGGGCAAAAGCAGGCAAAACCCGTCCCAATACCTGGCCATAGCCTGCCCCCACCACTGCCCCCAGAAACAGAGCCGGGGCAAAGGTGCCGCCGACGAAGCCGCTGCCCAAGCTCACCGCGCTGAGGAATACCTTGCCCAGCAACAGCAAGCCCAACTGGCTGAGGGAAAAGGGCACCCCTTGCAGAATCGACTCAATGGTCTCGTAGCCCACCCCCAACGCCAACGGGATCCCCAGGCTTGCACAGCCTAGGATCGCGCCTCCCAAAGTGGGCTTGCTCCAGGCCGGCCAAGCTGCCAGGGATCCGCTGCTGAACAGGTGCTTGCCCCATTCCAGCGCGTAGCCGAAGGCGATGGAGACTAAGCTGGCTAGAAGGCCCAAACCCAAGTAGAGAGGCACCTCCAGGAGACTGTGGATCTCGTAGTCCGGCAGGACAAAAGCTGGCTGCGTAATGGTGGGCAAGAGAAAAGCCGGCTGCGCCCCCAACCCCACCTGGGCAATTAAGGCCGACACCACCGCCGCCAACACCACCACACTGACAGCAGAGGTAGTGAACGTGCGGGCCAAAGCCAGCTCCAGTGCCAAAAACACCCCGGCAATTGGCGCATTAAACCCCGCCGCCAGACCCGCCGCCGCCCCTGCCGCCATCAACAGTTGCACCCGCTCCCGCGAGAGGCGCAGGTTTTGCCCCAGCAAGCCTCCCAGCAGGGCGCCGCTTTCTACACTGGGGGCCTCTGGCCCCAGGGAGGCTCCCGCCCCCAAGGAGATGGCAGCGTACACTAGCTTGAGAGGGATCCAGCTGGGCTGAGGAAGGAACGGTCGGCTGAGGCTGACCAAGCTGGGGAGGCTAGAGTTGGGAAGGGGCAGAGCTACCCTCAGCACACCAATCAATAAACCTCCCAGTAGCGGTGCTAAAGCTGGCACCCAGGATCCCAGCTGCTCTAGGCCATGGTGTTGGGCCGTCTTGGCAAGGTGGTCAACTAGAAGATCTTGGAACAGATAGCGACACCAGCCAATTAAGTAACGAAACCCCACCACCCCTAGGCCCGTGCCCAGGCCCACTGCTGCTGCCAATAGCAGCACCAGATTCTCAGAGGAGAGGCGTAGGCGGGGATCCGCAACGCTCACACTCTTCATAGAAAGCTTAAGAGGAAGGCAACGTCAGGATCTCCACGCCGGTTTCCGTGACAGCAACAGTATGCTCAAACTGGGCGGAGAGCTTGCCATCTGCCGTTACAGCTGTCCACCCGTCTGCTAGCACCTTCACCTCCCAAGTGCCTTCGTTGATCATTGGCTCGATGGTAAACACCATGCCGGGACGAAGCTTTTCCCCCTTCCCTCGCTCGCCGTAGTGGGGAATCTGGGGAGCAGTGTGGAACTGCCGTCCTATCCCATGACCGACAAAGTCCCGCACCACACTGTAGCCCTGGGACTCAGCGTACTCTTGAATGGCAGCCCCAATATCCCCCACGCGGCCCCCTGGCCTTACGGCAGCAATGCCCCGCCGCAGGCATTCCTCGGCCACCTCCACTAGGCGCCGTGCTCGCTCGGAGGGCTTGCCAACAAAGAAGGTCTTGGAGGCATCGCCGTGGTAGCCATCCAAAACTGGAGTGACGTCGATATTAATAATGTCCCCTTCGCGCAGGATCTGCTTAGGGCTGGGAATGCCGTGACAAACGACGTGGTTGACACTGGTGCAGATGGATTTGGGGAAGCCGTGGTAGCCCAATGGGGCACTCCTGGCCCCGTGGGCCCGCGTCCAGCGCTCTGCTTCGTCGTTAAGCTCTTGCGTGGTAACTCCTGGCTGCACCATCGGCTCTAGGTGCTTAAGCAAATCCGCTGCCAGGCGACAGGCCCGCCGCATTTTCTCCAGCTCCCGTGGCGAAAGCAACACAATTGGCTGCGAAGCTTGGGCAAGCTGGCTCATGCCCGTCTGGAGGGCGGATCCCAACTGTTTCCCCCAGCGCCGAGAGTGGCGGCCCAGGTTGGTTAGTAGCGATCGCATCTCTTCCATCGTCAAACCCTTCCCTTCTCTGACAATCCCTAGGCTTGGGTAGGCAGGGATCCCCTAGCGGCCTTCTGCCCCCTCACAGACTCTGCCCCAAGCGGCTCATTCTCCGCCGCTGGCGAATCTGGCGCACTAGCCATAGGCCGAGAAAATAGCTGGCCAAGGCCCCCCAAAACCCAACAAATGCACAGCCAACAAAAAGCGTGCCCGCCACCTCCAAGCCCAACTGCATCCAGTTTTGGGCGGCCACGAGTTCCGCCGTGGCCAAGGCCGTCCTGGATCCCAGCAGCCATTCCCCGACCCGGTAGTTAAAAGCATAGACGGGCACGTAGGTGAGGGGGTTGCTCACCCAGGTTCCTGCCGCCGCCACCAGCTTGTTGCCCCGCAGGGGCACTGCTAGCAGCAGGGCAGCTAAGGTTTGAAAACCAAAGATGGGAAAACAACCGGCAAAAACTCCTGCCGCTAGACCCCGGGCAATTTCCTCAGGGGAAGATTGCAGGCGCACCAGGCGCAAATACCAATACCGCAGCCAACGCCCCCAGCCCAAATCTCGGCGGGCAGGAGGAGACTCCCGATAGGGCCCAGCGGATCTTGGCAAAGTTGTCAACTGAGAAGGCAGCCTCAGCCAAGAAAGAGGACTCATGGGCAGCACCTGAGAAAAGGCGTTAAGCCTTGTAAATCCAGTGTATCTTTCCCCCTTCCAAAGACAAAGGGCTCTTGGCCAGTTGAGGCGAAGGAGCTTCTTCGAGGGTCTGCTAGCTGAGCTTGTCCACCAAAGCCAGCAGGAAGTTGAGGCTCAAGTAGGAAACCAGCAGCAGCAAAAAGAAGAACAGGGCAATGTTCAACCCAGCCCGCAGGGATTCACCTTGGATTTTTTTAGGCGGAGGAAGCATGTCAGCTTAGGGTGTAGGGGTTGGGTTAGCTGGCTGAGGGGAAGCAGAGGATCCTTTTTCCTGGATGAGTTCTTGCAGGCGCAGCCGCACTCGCTGATTTAAGGTGGGATCCTCGTTGGCCAAAGTCATCAGCTCACGGTATTTAGCCACCGTTAGCCCTTGCTTCTCGACAATGCGGCTGGCCTCGGCTTCAGTACGCTGCATAATCTTCTCATACTCAGCCTCGTCTTGGGTTTCTCGCAACTGGGCGCTAGCTTTGCGAATTAGAGGATCCAGTTCCAACAAAATGCGCACCAGCTGCTCCACCTGGGCATCAGTGACCTGATCTGCAGTTAGAGAAGGAGAAGCCTGCGGGCTGGGGGTTGTCCCTCTAGCCGGGGTAGCCGCGGCAGTAGGACTGGGGAGCGGGGTGGAGCCTTTGGAGCCCTGGGCCCAAACCGGCAAGGCAACCAGGCCGAGTCCCAGACCCACTAGAAACGCCAATTTCCTCATGGCCAAAATTCCCTGTCGTCGACTGAAGAGAGACCGCAACCCTACTGGCACAGTCCTACCTGGAGACAGGGTAGCAAGAGGCCTGGCCTCTGTCCAAGGGTTTAGCCCAATCCAGGAGAGCAGGCCTAGTATCTTGTAGAAATAGAGAATTGGTTGTAGAATTTCGGCAGAGTTGGCCAAGGATTATTCCTTTTGGCAGGGCTAAGTTTGCCATATTGGTAGCCAACTGCTTACCTTCTGAAGTGGAGAGTGTCTATAGCAGAGCTTGGATACCTGCTCTGCTAAGGGCATTTCTTTATCAATTGAGGATAAGTGCTAGCTTTTTGTTTCTGTTAACGATGATAACGAGAGCCGCAGGATCTATTGATTTTCTTAAGCAAACCTGATATATTCTTTGCGACTGTTTCGTAATCTTTCCTAGGAGGTTTACATTGGTCAGGAAAAGAAAGCGTAAGAGCCGTCGCCGCTTGGAAGGGCGCAAGATTTTAGATCTTATTCCTCAATATAAGCTAGACAGCGGTGAAGAGAAGTCTGTTACTGCTGCTAGAAGATACATTCAGGAAAACTCTATTCAGCCGCCGGCACTCATACTGGTTCGACGCAATGAGCATACTGTCGACCGCTTCTTTTGGGCAGAGAAAGGGCTATTTGGTGCTCAATACGTTGAAGAAAACCACTTTCTTTTTCCGAGCTTACGGTCTCTCCTAGCCAAGGTTGCAGCCGAGAAACCAGAGAAGAAGCCTTCCAAAGCTCTGGCCACTGCCCCTCAGTAGCTTCTGCTCTCCCTTTTTCAGCTTCGGAAGCTGAGCTCCCCCTGTTGGGGGATTTGTTCTGTAGGGGAGAAAGCACAAGTTCCTTCCCGCTCCAGCTCTCCTCAAACAGCACTGCAGGGCAGCCAAGTCTTTTCCCGATTGGGCTAGCCGCAGAGTGTTACCCGAAGGAGAGGGGAGGATCTGGGCGGCTTCGGTGGGGCTGCCGGGCAGGTCTAAGCTGGAGCGTCGTCTCCTTGTGAGAATAGGAGCTAGAGGGCTAGTCTCCCCCTCATTTAGTAAAGTCAATCCTAGTAGGGTGAAAAACACAGAAGCCTAGAGGAGAGACAAAGGCATGAAGGCCATGATCCTGGCGGCCGGCAAGGGGACACGGGTACGGCCCATCACCTACATGATGCCGAAGCCAATGATCCCCATTTTGCACAAGCCTGTTATGGAGTTTTTGGTGGAGCTGCTGCGGGAACATGGCTTTGACCAGATCATGATCAACACCAGCCACCTTGCTCACCAGATTGAGGACTACTTCCGCGATGGCCAGCAGTGGGGAGTACACATTGGCTTTTCCTTCGAGGGCCATTTTGAGAACGGCCAGCCGGTGGCCGAGCCTCTAGGATCTGCTGGCGGTATGCGCAAGATCCAGGATTTCTCTGGCTTTTTCGATAGCACCTTCGTGGTGCTCTGCGGCGACGCTCTGGTTGACCTCAACCTAACCGAGGTGGTCAATTTCCACAAGTCTAAGGGGGCGCTGGCCACAGTAGTGCTGCGGGAGGTGGATCCCAGCCAGGTCTCTAGCTATGGGGTGGTGGTAACTGATGAAACAGGTCGGGTTACTGCTTTCCAAGAAAAGCCAAGGCAGGAAGAGGCGCTTAGCAACACCATCAACGCGGGCATCTACGTCTTTGAGCCAGAGGTGTTTGACTATATTCCCCCCGGCCGCCCCTACGACATCGGCAGCGATCTCTTCCCTACTTTGGTAAAAGTCGGCGCTCCCTTCTACGGCATCAAAGCTGACTTCCAGTGGGTGGACATTGGCCGTACCCACGATTACTGGCTGGCTGTGCAAAAGGTGCTGCGCGGGGAGATCAAGGGTGTTAAGGTACCCGGGATCCAAATTCGGCCCGGTGTCTGGACAGGGATCAACATTCGCGCCAACTGGGATCGCATCCACATTGAGCCGCCGGTATACATCGGGGCCAGTACCTACCTGGCAGACGGGGTGAAGCTCATCGGCCCCACGGCCATTGGCTACGGCTGTGTGTTAAACGAGGGGTGTACGCTGGAGGGCAGCCTTATCTTCAACTACACCCAGATTGCGGCAGGGGTGACGTTGCGCCACCAGATGGTGATGGGTCGCTACTGCATTTCCTCTGATGGCAAGGCCATCGACACGGAAGAATCCAACCTCACCTGGCTCATTGGAGATGCCCGCAGCTATGCCAACGGTAAGTCCCAACCCTACTAGTGCCCTCTACCTCTACGGGATTGTCGCTGCCCCCGGCCCGCGCCACCTAAAGGTGGTGGGATTGGACAAGCAGCCGGTGCGGGTTCACGTGCTGGGATCTCTAGCCTTCCTCTATTCCCAAGCCTGCCAGGAGCGCTACCTGGCTAGCCGGGCCAACTTGCTGGCCCACGAGGCCGTTTTGGAAAGCGTTATCAAGGAAGGTCACCGCGCCCTGCTGCCGCTGCAGTTTGGCCTGGTGGTGAGTAGTTGGGATCAGGTAGAACAGGATCTGGTTAAACCGCGCCTGAGCGATCTGTTGGCCCTGCTGCAGCGCCTGGAGGGCAAACGGGAAGTAGGGGTGAAGGTTTTCTGGGATCCCGAGCGGGAGCTGCAGTTGGAGCTAGAAGAAAACCCGGCCCTGAAAGCCCGCCGTGATGAGCTGGCTGGCACTCCGCTGGGACTGGAGGCCGTTGTGGAAATTGGGCGGGCTTTGGAGCAACTTTTGGAGCAGCGACGCCGGCGCATTGCCCAGACTTTTACAGCTGCCCTTGCTCCCCTGGCTAGCGACTGCGTTGAAGGAGAGCTGCTGACCGAGAACATGGCCTACAACAGCGCCTTTCTCATCAACTGGGAAGATGAGCCCGCCTTTGCCCAAAAAGTGGAAGAGCTGGATCACGCCTTTCAGGGGCGCCTGCGCATTCGCTACAACAACCTCACGGCCCCCTACAATTTTGTGAAGCTTTGATCCCCTGGCTAACTACCTAGCGGGTAGGCTTCCCCGTTGGAGAAATGGCGCCTAGCGCCCCTTGCCACCTTAGCCCGCAAGCCAGTTAGACCAGAGCAGGTAGGTGGGATCCGACCAAGGCTTCTCGTAGGGCCTGCACCTGGGCCACCATGGCCACCTCGTCCTGGAGGCGACTGACGGCCTTGCCCACCCCCACCGCCGAGGCACCGGCAGCAATGGCCAGGCGCACCGTTACCGTTGAGAGGCCGGAGGCGCAGATGACCGGCACCGAGACCACCCGGCTAATCTCGTAAGCAGCAGCCAGCGTGGGAGCAGCCTTCTCGATCAGGCCCAGCGAGCCGCCGTGGCGCGGTTCGGCACTGCTGCTGCCCTCGGTTTGGATAAAATCAGCCCCCAGCTCCTCCAGTTTCTCCGCCAGTTCCGCCTGCTGATCTAAGGGCAGCGTGTGGGGGACAGTAACCGATAGAAGGGTGCGTGGCAGGAGCGCGCGAGCTTGACGGGTGAGCTCCAAAACCTCTTCTGCAGAGAAGACGCGGCCTGAAGGGTAAAAGCTGTCGTAGTTGCCGATTTCGGCCATGTCAGCTCCTGCCTGCACTGCAGCAGCCAATTGCTGCGGATTCACTGCTGACACGCAGATGGGCAGCTCAACTTGGGCCCGCACCGCCTGCACCAACTCAGGACTGGCAGCAATATCTACCCAGGTAGCCCCCCCCTCTTGGGCGGCACGAGTAATTTTCAGCACGGACTCGCGGTCAAAGTTTTGTAGGCCGCTGATGATCTTGAGGGCACGGCGCTGGGCAAGAGCGTCAAAAAGAGCAGCTTGAGAAGCAGGGGTCATAGGAGCCTCAGGTCAGCTTGTCCAAAAAGACGGAACGGGGAAGAGAAAGTCAAGGGGCCTGGCTAAGGCAGTACCGTTGGTACTCCAGCCGACTAAGGTTGGGGGAGCCTTACGCAGTCCACAACCGGACCCGTAAAGACATTGTCAAGCTGTCCCTCCACAGTTTCTTGAGGCAAAGCCCCAAGGAAATTAGGCTGGAACCTCTTTGCCGTTTGGTGCAGCCCTCGCGTAAGACCTGCGCAGATGCTTGCCGCCCGTCGGGTTTTTCACCGGAATTAGGCAGCTCGTGGCATCCAAGAAGCTGGCTTGCGAGCCGCACCTATAATTATCTAGCAGGCTGCAGCGTTGGTTGGCAACTAAAGTTGCTTACGGGCTTTTCCGCGCCGCCCTGGAGTACGCCCTTTCAACACCCTTTACAATAGGGATCCCTGCCTGCTCTTTTGCTATGTATCGCTCTCCCCTGCCTTTTTTGGGCCTGCCTGAGTCGGATCCCGAGGTGGCCCAGGCTATTCTCTTGCCCGTCCCTTACGAGGCTACCACCTCCTACGGCAAAGGTACGGCCAAAGGCCCCCAAGCCCTGCTAGAGGCTTCGGCCTATGTGGAGATCTACGACGAGGTGAGGGACTGCCAGCCGGCCCTCCGCCCCAACTGCTGCGAAGCCATCTCCCGCTACTGGACGGCGCCGCCGGTGGAGTTCGAGGGGCTAGACAGCCACGAGCTGGCCATGGCCAAAATTCAGCGCTGCGCCGCCCAGTGGGTCAGGCCAGGGCGGTTTTTGCTCTCTATTGGCGGCGAGCACTCCATCACTGGCCCCTTGATTGCCGCCCACTTGGTGCATTACCCAGAGCTGCACGTGCTGCAGATTGATGCCCACTGTGACCTCAGAGATAGCTATGAGGGATCCCGCTACTCCCACGCCTCGGCCATGGCGCGGGTAGTTGAGCAAGTGGGCAGCCGCCTTACCCAGGTGGGGATCCGCTCCCTCTGTGCCGAAGACCGCCAGGCCATTCGCAAGCACCGCCTGCACACCTTCTTTGCCCACAGCCTGCACGGCAGGCCAGCCCAGGAGTGGATCCCCGAGGTAATCGCCACGTTGGGCCCCCAAGTGTACCTAACGGTGGATGTGGACGGCCTAGATCCCGCAGTCGTGCCGGCCACGGGCACCCCTGAGCCTGGGGGGCTGGGCTGGTGGGAAACAGTGGAGCTCATCCGGGCTCTGGGGCAGCAGCGGCAGATTGTTGGCGCCGATGTGGTGGAGCTGGCAGTTACCGGCGAGCAGGAAACCGATCGCCGCAGCGCTTTTACCGTTGCCAAGCTGGCCTATCAAATCTTGGCTGCGGCCTTGGGTTAAGCTCTAGAAGAGCCTCTGTTACGCCTCTTTCCGCTACCGGAGGGCTGCCTCCTGGCCCCTAGGCTCTAGACCTCCACTCCAGAAGCGTCTAGACCTAGACAAGATGAGGACTGGCCTCTCGGTCGAGATCTTCTGCTAGCTTCCTAGGTGGCTCCAGCCATGGCTCTGCCTTCTTCCAGCGTGCTTGAACCGGCACTGCCCCCTGTTGACGAAGAGCTTATCCACCGCCGCATTCAGGCCATCCGTGCCCAGATCCCCAGCCATGTGGAGATCATGGCGGTGAGCAAGGGCTACAGCGTCAACCACATCCGCGCCGCCTATCGAGCTGGCATCCGCCACTTCGGCGAAAGTCGAGTGCAAGAGGCAGCTGGCAAACAGGCGCAGCTGCAGGACTTGACCGACATTGTCTGGCACCTGATTGGACACCTCCAGACCAATAAAGTAAAGCCGGCCCTCAAGCAATTTGCCTGGATTGACAGCGTCGATAGCCTGCGCCTGGCCAAGCTGATAGACCAGAAAGCGGGGGAGCTTCAGCTTACCCCCAAGCTCTGCCTGCAAGTAAAATTGGCCCCTGATCCCAACAAATTCGGCTGGCTTATCCCCGACCTGCTCCAGAGCCTGCCTCAACTCAACCAACTGCTGCAAGTGGAAATTGTGGGCCTGATGACGATCCTACCCCTGGGCCTTAGCGCAGAAGCTGCCTTGGAGCTGTTTCGCAAGCTGGCTGAGCTGGCTGAGTCCATTCGGCAAAGCGGCTACGAGCGCCTGCAATTACATACTCTCTCAATGGGTATGTCCGACGACTACCTGCTAGCAGTGGCAGCAGGCTCTAACTTCATTCGGCTGGGGCGCGCTTTGTTTGCCGGTGCTGAGCGGCGATAGATATATTGTGAAGCCCTGGGGTTGTGATTAAATTTGTGTGAACCCCACAGGGCACTTTGGAGGGAGAAAGCTGGGTTGCTTGGGGTAGTCCCTCAGGTTGGCAGCTTCCTGCGCCAACGCCCTCTTAACTTGGGTCTCTGCTTAGGCTCTAAGGCTTAAGTGCCGCGCTCTCCGTAGACTTAGGGTAGGTAGTGAGGATGCAAGGGATGAATGTCAGTGGAATCTGGAGCAGGGTAAGGGATTTTGTAGGCTTAAATGATCCTGCGGATAACCTGGAGGAGTACTCTGAATCTGAGATGGATGGGCAGGACGACTATCAACTTCTCTACGAAAGACGCCGTTCTCCAGGAGCTACTTCTTCTCCTAGCGAGGAAGAAGCAGAGCCCTCCTTGCGGGGACGGCGGCAGCGCTCAGTAGAAGCTGGAGAAGGGCCTCTCCATCGGGAAGAGCCGCGTGGTCATCGGCGCAGTCAGCCCCATCGGGAGCGCTCAGGAGGGGGTATGGGAAGCAACGTCATTGGATTGCCTGGCATTAGCCAGCCTACCAACGAGGTGGTGGTGCTGGAGCCACGCAGCTTTGATGAGATGGCCCAGGTTATCCAATACCTGCGTGAGCGCAAGACGGTAATCATGAACCTAAGCCTGATGGATCCCGCCGAAGCCCAGCGTTCTGTGGACTTTGTTGCTGGCGGCACCTATGCCATTGACGGCCATCAGGAGCGGATTGGGGAGAATATTTTTTTATTCACCCCCAGCACGGTAACCATCTCTACCCCTAGTAGCCAAGTTATGCAGCCGCTGCAGCGCCCTTTGCAAAACCCCACCCCCATCTGGCCTAGCAGCTATGAACACCTGCAAGCGGTAGGCCAGCACTAGTTACCATGAAGCAACCGCTGTTATGTGTCATTGGGGGCGGAGCCATGGGATCTGCCCTGCTGCGCCGTTGGGTGGCAGCAGGAGTTTATCCCCCAGAGCAGCTGGCGTTGCGAGAGCCCGACCCAGCCAGGGCCAAGAGTCTACAGCAGGAGCTGGGCATTCGGCTGTTGGCAGATCCCTCTGAGGCGGGGGAGTCTGAGATTTTATTTTTGGCCGTCAAGCCTCAGGTCTTCCCCCAGGTGGTGGCAGAGATAGGCCAGCCGGCGGCCACAGAGTTGGTCGTTTCTATTATGGCCGGGATCCCATTGCAGCAGTTGCAGCAGGCTTTTCCCCAGCAGAGGGTGGTGCGCACCATGCCCAACACGCCAGCGCTGGTGGGAGCAGGGATCACCGCTATTTGCTACGGGCCAGGGGTAACGCCTGGCCAGGTAGAGCAGGTGGAGAAGCTGTTTCGCGCCGTGGGCGAGGTGGTGACGGTGGCCGAAAGCCAAATGGATGCGGTGACCGCTCTCTCGGGGTCGGGGCCGGGGTATTTAGCGGTGATCCTGGAAGCGTTAATTGACGGGGGGGTGGGGGTGGGGCTGCCGCGCCCCCTTGCCACCCAACTGGCCATGCAGACCCTAGCGGGCACTGCTGCCCTTTTACAGCAAGAGAAGCTCCACCCCGCCCTCCTCAAGGATCAAGTGACCAGCCCGGGGGGAACGACCATCGCCGGGATCCAGGCCCTGGAAGAGGGGGGGGTGCGGGGGGCCTTGATGCGGGCAGTGCGGGCAGCCTACGAGCGCTCCCGCCAGCTACAGAGCTCCTAGGGCCTGCCAGAGCGGGCGGGTGATCCAGTTCCACCCCACTTTGAGCTGGTGCTCCAGGGTAGGTAGGCGCACTAGGTAGACGGCTCGCCGCGCCAAGTAGCCCAGGGGCCCGGTTAGAGTGAGTCCGCCGAGACCAGAGAGCACCGCTGCATCCGTCCCCAAGCTAAGCATTTCCCCCAGAGAGAAGTAGCGGAACGGCAGCAGGGGCCGCTCCTGGGTGAGCAAGGCCCACAGGTTCCAAGCGCAATAGCCAGCCTGTTGAAAAGCTGCTTGGGCGGTGGCGGGCACCGGCTGGCCTTCGGCATCCACCACCGCCGCTACGTCTCCCAGGGCAAACACTTCTGGAAAGGTGGGAGTTTGCAGGGTGGGCAAAACCTGCAACCGCCCCCGCTCACTTTTGGGCAGATCCAGGTCGGCAATCACTGCTGCCGGTCGGGTTCCGACGGTCCACAGCACCGCATCCACGAGAGCGGTGGCCATCTCTTGGGCTTCCCGTCGCTGCAGCCGCAGGCGGAAGGGAGGGGCGCTGTTTTCTTCCACGGCCTCGATCCCAAGCACCTTGGTCTGCAGCTCCACTCGCACCTGCCGCCTAGCCAGCGCCGCCTGGGCTGCCTCCCGGGTGGAGGGGGTAAACCCTGGCAAAATCTGGGATCCCAGCTCGACAAGGCAGATCTGCCCTCGGGATCCCAGCCGGTCTGCCAATTTGCAGGCTAGCTCCACACCGCTTGCTCCCGCCCCAACAATGGCCAGAGTTATCGGCTGAGCCGCCTCCCGCGCCTCTAGAGTTTTCAGGTGGGCCCGCAGCCGTTGGGCGTCGGCCAGGGTGCGGAAGGGAAAGGCAAACTCCGCTGCTCCCGGCACGCCTTCTAGAGGGGTCTCCCCTCCCAGTGCCAGCACCAAGGCGTCGTACTCCAGGCTTTGCCCCTCTCTCAGCAGGACGCGGCGGGCTTTCAGGTCAATGGATTGCACAGAGCCCTGGCAAAACTGCACCGACTCTGGCGGCAGCAGATCCTGAAAGCGGGGGGCTACCTCCCAGTCTTCCAGCTCGCCCGTGAGCAGCTCGTAGAGCAACGGAGCAAAGACAAAGCGCTCCTGCCGATCCACCAGAGTAATCTGCGGCGGCTCCGGCCAAGGTCGGCGGATGAGCTCCAGGGCTGTGTACAACCCGCCAAAGCCACCCCCAAGAATGCCAATACGACTCATGCTGCAAGGGTTGAAGGTAACATCAGCTTAACAAACCATCCCGCCTCCTACCTTAGGGCTCTGCCTTGGGCAGGGGGAGGGGCGGTTGCTGCATTAACCCTGCAGGGTAGGAGGCCATCCAAGAGGCCGAGGATCCCCCAAACCAGGCCGACGGTAGACACCCAGAGAAGCCACAGCCCTCCTGCCCAGGGGGGCGGCAGATCCAGAGCCATCCCCCCGATTAGCGGCCCGAGGGCAAAGCCGGCTGCCCAACAGAGGGAGTTGACCGACAAATACACCCCTCGCAGATGAGCTGGAGCCAGATCCGCCACCAACGCCGACGCCGAGGGGTTGTAGCTCACCAAGGCCAACGAGAGCACCGCCAAGGCCAAAGCCGCCATCCCCCTAGCTGGCATCGCTCCCCACTGGGCTGCCAAGCTGCTAAGCCAAACCAACCCAAACCCCAGCCCCCATAGTAGAGCGGATCCCTGGAGGGCGCGGACCCGCGTCCAGCGATTGAGCCAACGAGCTGCCGGCAGCTGCAGCAGGGCAATGAGGGCGCCGTGCAGGGCAAACAACGGGCCAATCTGTACCTCAGGGATCCCAGCCCCCTTGCGCAAGTAAAGGGGCAAGCTGCTGCTGAGCTGGGCAATGTAGGTGGTGAAGAAAAGGTTGGCCAGGGCAAACACCACTAGGGAGCGATCCCTCAGGGCGGCTTTCCAGCCGGCCCACAGGGGCTCTGCCGCCGACTGAGTGACCCGAGTTTCCTGAACGCAACACCAGAGCAGGGCTAGAAAAATCAAGTAGGTGAGGCCGTCGATCACAAACAAGAGGCGGTAGTTCTTCGTCAGGGCTACCAAGGCACTGGCCATGGCCACGCCGAGGCTGAGGCCCAAGTTATCCCCCAGGCGGTTGAGGGCATAGGCTTCGTTGCGCTGCTCGCGCGTGGTTAGGTCGGCTACAATTGCCTCCACTGGTGGCCAGTACAAACCTTGACCCATCCCTGCTACCAGACTGGCTAGGGCAAAACTGTAGAAACCCTGGGAGAGGGCAAACCCAAACGAGCCAGTAGCAGAAATGGCCAGCGAGAGGATCAAAGTGGAGCGGCGGCCCCAAGCGCCGTCAGCCATTGAGCCGCCAAGGATGCGGCCAAGCACCCCACTTAAAGCCATGAGGCCTAGCCCCAGCCCCACTTGAGTGGCCCTTAGCCCCACCTGGTCAACGAAAAAGAGGGGGGCGTAGAAGAGGGCAAAGCCGGTTCCGGTTTGGGAAAGCAACCGACCGACGAAGATTAGCCAGACCTGAAAGCTGAGCTGTGGCCACCAGGAAGGGATCCGCATAGGAGATACAACGGGAGACAAGTTACCTAGCCTACGGGATCCCGCTTGTTGGCGCCAGATCCAGCTCAGCAGGCAGAACACTCGGCGGGAGCCAGCGGCTCCTCCTCCAGGGATCCGGCGGAAACCGCAATTAACTCCCCTACATTGAGGTATTCGCTCAACAGCCGCGCCAACCGGTACACTCGGTAGTCGATCTGGATCGAGTGATTTTCCATCACCTCACATCACCCCTGCACGTCAACGGTCTTGCAGCCATTCTTGAGCCAGCCGTAGACCGCCTGTCGCCTTCCTCAGCTAGGAAGTGCCAACGGCAAAGGGATCAAGCTGCGAGGCTGCTGGATCCAACTATAACAAAATTTGACAAAGCTTTAAACAACCCTTAAGGAGAAAGCGCTGCTGTCCCCGCCCCCAGCTCCTCCCCGGGGCCGCCAGGTTAGACCGCTGCTAGCTGATGGCCACCGGCGACTTGGCTGCCGCAGTGCGCCCTTCCTCTTCTTCCGGTGGAACAGCCACAAACTCGATGTGGTTGAGCAGCGTCGTCACGAAGGCAAAGAGCAGAAAAGGCAGGGAGATGACCAAGATCAGCGCGATGGTGAGAAAGGCGTAGAGGGGGCTGTTCATCAAAGAGAGGGCAGCGCCCAGGCCGGCAAAGACCACGATTAGCCAAACGATGATCTGGCCGTAGATATCCCCAAAGGAGAGGGTGCAGGTAAAGCGGTAGCGGGTGGGGGTGTTCATGGCAATTCCTCGGGATAGCCTGCTTGGCTTGATCCTGACCAGAAACCAAGCCTTAGCCTCATGGGTGGATGAGTATCCTGAGATTTTAGACGAGAGAAGGGGAAATGCCTCTCTTTCCTAAGAAATGTCTCAGGAATTGGTTGAACAGGCCGGATCCCCCGTCTTTCCGCAGACAGGATGCTATTGTCGAGATCGCAGACGCTTTCGGGTAGGCAGCAGATGTGTATTTGTATCCACTGCTACTATGTAGATCGCTGCACCACCTATCACGCCGTGGAAGCGCAGCACCAACAGCCCCACCTCACCCTGACGCCGGATTTTGAGCCGCAAGGACCCCAGATCAACGTCAACATCCGCAACGGCGGCACCGAGATGGAGTGGGATGTGGTGGCCTGCCAGAGTTTTCGCGAGGAGCGGAACAAGTGGGCAAGGCTCCGCCCCCACGCGGTCGTTCCCACTTAAAACTAGAGTAATCTAGAGATGGCCTAGAGCGCCGAGAAGAGCTCTCCGCGCCTGCAAGGCTTGAGACGAGGGTCTGCCCTTAGGGGGGAGTTGTTTCGTCCATTTCGAGAGATGGGAAGACGATGATGCTGACCACAAGCCCGACAGCACCGCCGCGGGATGCTCGTCAACGAGTAAGCCAGTTTATGCGACAACTCCAGGATGAGATCTGTGCTCGACTGGAGGCCCTGGACGGCAAAGCCAAGTTTCGCGAGGACAGTTGGGAGCGTCCTGGCGGTGGCGGCGGTCGCTCGCGGGTTATCCAGCAGGGAGGCGTGTTTGAGCAAGGAGGGGTTAATTTTTCCGAGGTGTTCGGATCGCAGCTGCCCCCCTCGATCCTCAAGCAGCGTCCAGAGACAGCAGGTCATTCCTTCTACGCCACCGGCACTTCCATGGTGTTGCACCCCCGCAACCCTTATGTGCCAACAGTTCACCTCAACTACCGCTATTTCGAGGCGGGACCGGTGTGGTGGTTTGGCGGCGGCATGGATCTCACCCCCTACTACTTGTTTGAGGAGGATGCAACCCATTTTCACCGCACCATCAAGGCGGCCTGCGACCGGCTGGATCCGGCCTACTACCCCGCTTTTAAAATCTGGTGCGACCGCTACTTCTTCTTGCCCCATCGGGGTGAAGCCCGCGGCGTTGGTGGCATTTTCTTTGATTATCAAGACGACCGGCCGGGGCTCCTCTACCGTCCTGAGGGGGAGGCAGAAGCGGATCCCGAACAGCTTGCCTCTGAGCCGCCGCCACTCCAGGTGCGGGTGGGATCCCGCAGTTGGGAACATCTTTTTGAGCTGGTGCGAGGGTGTGCCGAGGCGTTCTTGCCGGCCTATGTGCCGATTGTAGAGCGGCGGCAGGGGATGGAATGGGGGGAGCGGGAGCGACAGTTCCAGCTCTACCGGCGCGGGCGCTATGTGGAGTTTAACCTAGTCTACGACCGGGGCACGCTCTTTGGGCTGCAGACCCAGGGCCGCACCGAGTCGATCCTAATGTCGTTGCCGCCGTTGGTGCGCTGGGAATACGGCTACGAGCCCCCGCCCAATAGCTGGGAAGCCAAGCTCTACGAAGTGCTGCGCCAGCCCCGGGAGTGGGTCTAGGCCCGCAATAGGCGTCCCTCTTCCAGAGGAGTGCAGTGTCTTCCTCTCTGCCCCTTGCCTACCGCTTTCAACCCCCCCGCCAAGCTGGGCCTGGAAAGGCGCCGGTGCTGGTGATGCTGCACGGGATCGGCAGCCACGAGGGGGATCTCCTCCAGTTGGCCCCTTACTTGGATCCCCGCCTAGCGGTAATTAGCCTAAGGGCGCCGCTTCCCTGGGGGGCGGGCGGCTTTGCCTGGTTTGAAATGGCCTGGACGCCGGAAGGGCTGGTGGGGGATCCGGAGCAAGCCCGCCGCAGCCGGGAGCTTTTAAGCCACTTTCTGGATCAGGGGATCCCGAGTCTGGGTTTGGATCCGGCGCAGGTGTACTTGCTGGGGTTTAGCCAGGGGGCAATTATGAGCTTGTATCTGGCTCTCACCCAGCCTGAAAAGCTGGCCGGGGTGGTGGCAATTAGCGGTCGCCTTTCGCCAGAGATCCTAGCTGAGGCGGTAGAGCCCGCCCGGCTGCAGCACCTCAGTATCCTGGTGGTTCACGGCACCGCCGATGCCGTCTTGCCGGTGGCTTTTGGCCGCCAGATCCGCGACTACTTTACCTCTTTGCCCCTAAGCTTGACCTATCGCGAGTACGCAATGGGTCACGAGGTTTCCCCAGAAAGTTTGCGGGATATCCAAGGGTGGTTGCAAAGTCAGTTGGACAAAAAATGAACCCTGGGCAAGGGAAAGGGCTGGCGAAGCTCCCTCGCAGTAGGGCAAGATCCCGCTAGCCTCCTGGCGCCCAAAGGCAAACTGTACAATAGCGGCAAAGTTCTTGCCCCCTGAGCGTCTCAGTGAACGGCGGCCAGCCTCTCTACGACATTCTCATCCTCTCCAACGGTCCCGGCGAGCTGCTTACCTGGGTGCGGCCAGTCGTCCTAGAATTGCGCCAGCAACTGCCCCAGGCCCGTCTTTCTCTGGTGCTCTCTCCTTGTCCGCATGCCTCTGGACAAGAGATGAAGATAGCGGAGGAATTTATCCAGGTCGATCGGGTGCAGGATCCGGATTTTTTTCTGGCTTTTCTGCTCACGGGTCAGACCGAAGAAGCCTGGGATTGGGCCAAGCGGGGGGTGGTGCTGTTTCTAGGAGGGGATCAGTTTTTTGCCGTCTGGATTGCCCGTCGTCTGCGCTACCGCCTGGTGGTGTATGCGGAGCAGCGACCCCGCTGGCGACCCTGGGTAGACGCTTTTGCTGTGCGCACAGAGGAGATCAAACGCCGCTACGACGGGGGACGCCTCCTACGCCACTGCTGGGCTGCCAAAATGCACGTGGTCGGGGATCTGATGGCCGATGGCGTGGCCAGTGCTGTCTACTTGCCGGGCGTGCCCCTTGCCGGCTGGCTCAGCAGCCGATCCCTTCCCGCCCAGCCTTCTACCCCTCAGGCCATGTCCGGGTTTTCCTCTCTGACGCAAATGGGCCACCTCTCCTCCGATCCCCTCGAGGAGCAAACGGCGCCAGCAAAGGTGGAGAACTGCTCCGCCGACGAAGCTTTGCTGCCGCGCGGCTGGCAACGTCTTAGCGAGAGCAACCGCACCCACTACCAGGTGGGGCTGCTCCCCGGCTCCAAGCCGGCCAAGCTCTCCCTGGGGGTGCCGCTGGTGCTGGCGGTGGCGGATGAGTTGCGCCAGTTGCTGCCCAACGTCCGCTTCGTCATCCCAGTGGCTCCCGGCCAGACGCCACAATCACTGGCGGCCTATGCCCATCCCAAGCTCAACCCCGATATGGCCGTGATTTACGGCACCTCGGCCACTCTGGAGCAAACCAATCTGGGATCCCACTTCGTCACCCCCTTTGGCACCACGGTACACCTGTGGACCAGCTTCCCCGCCTATTCGGTGCTGGCCAATTGCGACCTGTGTCTAACTACAGTCGGCGCCAACACTGCCGAGCTGGCTTACTTGGGGGTGCCAATGGTGGTGGCGATCCCCACCAACAAGCTGGAGGCGATGCGTGCCTGGGGTGGGATCCCTGGCCTGTTGGCTCGCCTGCCCGGTCTGGGCCCCTGGCTGGCCCGCCTTATCAACAGAATTGCCCTGCGGTGGCTGGGTTACCTGGCTTGGCCAAACCTCTGGGCAGGACGTGAGGTGGTGCCGGAGCTGCGAGGACACTTGCGCCCGGCCCAGGTAGCCGAACAGATGCGGGCCCTGTTGACTGATCCCGAGCGGCGTCAACAGATGCAGGCGGAATTGCGGCGTCTGGGGGGCAAGCCGGGTGCGGCTCAGGCCATTGTGCAACTCGTGGCCCAGCAGTTGAGCAAAAGCTAGAGGAGGCGACCAATGCGCTCCCGCAGCTCGGCAGCGGCCTGCTCTAGGTGTTCGGGAGTATAGCCGGTGGTCTCTACCCTAACGGCAAGGTGGGTGTCCTGGCTTTCGTGGAGATGGATCCACAAAATGTGGCGGCCATCTGCGGTTTTGCGGTTGGCGGCCTTGACGCCGTTTTTGGGGGCAGCGTAGGCGCTTGGGTCGTAGCGAACCAGATCTACCCAGGGCAGGTCGCGCAGGAGTTTTTCCACCTTGACCCAACTGCGAGGACGGTGATGGCTGCTGTCGCTGCGCAATTGGATGACCTGGGAGCGATCCCGGCCGGAATCCGGCAAGCTCGCCCGCGGGATCCGCGGCTGAACTTGCGGCTGCAAGTAAGGCAAATACACCAAAGATTTGTATTGCTCGTGGATGTAGCAAACCGGGATCCCCAATTGGCTGCCCACCACGGCCATGACCATGGCCTGGGCTTTAAACCCCCCGGTGGCGGCAAAGGTGACGATCCCCTTGGCGCTCTCAGCCAACTGTTGCAACAGCTTGGCCATCCGCTCCAGCGAGGATCCCTCTAGCTCGTAGTTGATGCCGGGGAGGGGCAGCAGGGAAACCTGTTGCTGGCCCAGCGCTTTTTCAAAAAAGAGCTGCAAAATCTGGGCACACTCCAGTCCTTCAGGGGTTTCGGAGTACAGCAAAATCAAGACATCCTGCGGAGTGGGATCCAGCCGGTAGTAGGTGTTGGTTTCGGCGCTGATTAGTTCCAAGTCTGTTTTTTTCATCCAGGCCAAGGCCCGTTCTGGATCGCCGATGGTTTTTTGGCCGACCCAAGGGCGCTGCGGCTGCAGGTCTTTGTCTGGGTTGGTAAGCAGAGAGGTGCCCACCGTCATGATGATGGTCTGCATGAGTTCCTCGCCAACTTTTGAATGAAGCAATAGACTATTAGGCTAGCCAAGCCCAGAAGCTCGGCCCATCTGCCCTTGGCAGTTCCTGGGGGGGTGCGTTAGTGGGCAGAAAAAGCCGTAGCCCTCAGCGCCGGCGGGAGTAGGGACGGGGATAGGGTTGGCGCATCCGCCGAGCCAGGTACACCTGAAAGGTTTGGGCCACTGCCCCCGCCCGCTGCAGGGGAATCTCTGCCACTGGCTCAATTTGTTCAAAGTAGGTGCCGTAGGCGGCCGGGATCCCTGCTCTTGGCTGAAACAGTTTGGAGGTAATCAGCAGGCCATCCTGCCCCAGCCAATCTTCAGGTTGTGACCAAAAGGCAAAGCCGCGCAGATCCTCATCCAGGCAAGTGATGGGCTTCTCCGTCAGCGGTGCCAAGGCCATGCCAATCTGGCCGCCCAAAAAGTAAGCGTTAGTGAAAATGAAATCCGCCTCCGCCAGAGCCTGGGCCAAGCGGGGATCCGCCTGAAATGGCCGCCGCAACTGTTCGATGTCAATCAACTGAGCCGAGGGATCCTGTTCCACCGGCCACAGGCCCAGACCGCCAGGCGCTTGCAGCAGCCCGTAGCGCACATGGGCCAGCCCCACCCCCACCAACAGGCCCACCGCCACCGCCGTTCCTGCCAAGAGCCGCTTCGCTCCTGGCCACCTTTCCCAGCGGGATCCCAAAAGCAAGCTCAGCACCCAGAACCCCGGCATCGGCCAGGTGGGCAAAATGGGCCGATAGCCCCCCATCAAGGTAAAAGCCAGCACCAGCGGCAGCCCACAGGCCAGGATTAGAAGATGCTTCAGCTCTCGATCCGTGAGGCGTCTTCCCTGAAAAAGCGCCAACCCCACCCGCCCACCCTCAGCCAAGCTCAGCCCCAGCAAAGGGATCCCCAAGGTTGGGAAAAGATAAAAAATTTCCGCCAGCACCGTCAGAAGCAGCTCTTGCAGTTGGTACCCTGCCTCCGGCACCGCTCGCCCCCCTTGGAAGCGAAAGGAGATCCAACCTTGCTGGGCGTTCCAGATCAGCACCGGGCTGAAGGCCGCCAAGAACCCCAGCACTGCCAAGAGCGCCCATCCCGACCTGAGGGCGCAGCGGTGGGCTGGGCTGAGCAGACAAAAGAGCACCAGGCCAAACCCCACCGCCAGGCCGTGGTATTTGCCCAGGCAGGCCAGCCCCACCAATAGCCCCATCAGGGCTAGCCTGGGCCCCGCTCGGTAGCGAGCTGCCCCATAGGCCCCCAATTTCCCCTCCGCCAAGGGAGCTGGAAAAAACTCCTGGGCAGCCACCCACAGGGTTGCTGCCGTAAAAAGCATCAGCGGGCTATCCGGCAGGGTCAGCACCCCAAACCCAATCCAGAAAATGGGCGCGATGCTGATGGTTGCTAGAGCAATCAGCCCCGCCTGCAGCGAAAAAAGCCGCGCCGCCGTGAGGTAAAGCAATAGGGAAGAGCCGCTGTAAACCAGCAGGGATCCCAATCGAATTGAAAAAGCCGACACCTGCCCCGTCAGAAGAGGCCCCAGGCCTGTGGTCCAGGCCACCAGCGGTGGATGGTCAAAATAGCTCCAGTCCAGATGGCGAGTGTAGAGGTAGTAGTAGGCTTCGTCAAAGCCCGGCGGCAACAGAGCAGCCACCCAGCAGCGCAGAAGCAGGCCCAACCCCAAAATCCACAGAGCAGCCCGCGGCAGCACAGGGGATCCCTTTGAGCGCGTGGACAAAGGCTATTGTCTCAGCTTTGGCAAACCTTGCCCTCCTCCCCCTCTCCCAAGAAAGCGAAGTAGGGGCTTAGCTTGAAAGGTCTCCGCTGAGCCTAAGGCGTTGCCTCCGGCAGCTTTACCGGACACCCCAAAAGATGGCCCAATTGTTCCGCTTCCACCATTGCCTTACTACCATCAGAACCAAAACTCAGGCGCAACAAAGTCTCTCCCGAGTGCAACTCCACCTCTACTGAAAAAAGGTACTGCCCTCGGAACTTGTTGACTTCCTAACCACAACCTGCTGTACATCTCTGAAGGAATAAGTTTTCTCTTCCCTTATCCCAAAGGGAGTGAGGTACTCCTCCAGGATCTGGTCTAGGAAGCAGTCAAAGGTCAGTCGACGCCTCGTTAGCTCAGCCACTATTATCCCTGTAAATACTGCTAGTATAACAAGAGAATACGTAATCGAAACAAGCAAATCTCCTAAGTCAAAACTATCGCTGGCCACCGAGATTCTGACTCTCTGCACTCATCAGGAATGATTGCATCTTTTCTGCCAGTTGCTGAGCCTCGGCCTCACTGTAAGCTTCCCAAGCTATTATTGCTCCTTGAGGAGTTGTGAGAGTGACGTAGTGATAAGTCATCTCATATCCGTCGGAATCTGTTTGAGTTTCAGTTATGGTTCTAGCTCCATCTGTTTTGGCAAAAGCAGCAGTGGCTGGAAGACTACTTCGCAGTCGAATGTATCCTGAGCAAGCCGATAGCAAGTGGAAGATAAAAGGCAAAAACGACAATAAAAACAATAAGAAACAACGGAACTCTAGGCGATAAATGAACGCGCTTGCTGGGAGTTTATAGGACCCGGCTTCATAAGACTTGGCTCCGTCGAACTCCTTGTGCTTGCCCTCATTATTGCTTGCTGGTGTGACACTTGTCTGTTTTCCAGAACACAGAGCTTTGCTCGCTTTGAGAACAAGGTTTGGACTTTTGAGAAGAGGATCGGCCACTCTAGAATTTACGCTAGCTAGCCTGGGCAATAGGCGTAGCTGGCTCTCCACCCCAATTAGCTAGCCCAGTTGTAAAACGGGCTGGTCGTCGGCAGGGGAAATCTGGGCTATGGGGCGCAAAGCAGTGGCGCTGTTTGTGGGTAAGTTGTTCCCAGGGCTCGGCAGCATCCAGCGAGCAAATGGCCCCTTAGACAGGGCAAAGTTCCCCTCCCTTTTCCCGTTTAGGCTTGGCTTGGTTTCCCTTTTCAGCTTCTGGGGGACAGCTGCTTTGGACAGGCAGCAAGGATGTGGGACTTGCTCAGATCCGGCATGAGGGTCAAGGCTCGTCGGGCATCAATTTGCCCTTCGCAAACTGCCTCTAGCACCTGTTCAGCCAGCAGGGAAAGAGGCATGTCGGCAGTTTCCTCCGGATCGGTTTTCTCGGAGATTTGGCGAACTCCCTGGGGCGGAGGAGGTAAGGTCGGCTCTGGCTGGGGAGGCAAGGTAGCGGAGGTGCCCACTTCCAGTTGGGCTTCAGCAAAGGTTGGGCTACTCCTCCCCAGCAGTAGAGATCCCAGCACCAGCCCAGCCACCCCCTGCGCTAGCAAACGCTTTGGTCCTTGGGCAAGGCCACGGCTGCCCACCGCCTTCTCCAACCGCTTACCAGGGGCCTGGCCGCTCATTTCCCCTCTCCCAAATCACCCCCTTCCTCAAGAGTCAAGATATCCAACAAACCCAGAATTTGCAGTAGGCTGGCGTTGGTCAACTTTTCCTACCCCAACTCTGTGCCCCCTATGGCGCGTTTATCCCAAGAGCTGGCCCGCCTGGCCGGCCTTGCCGACAGCCCGGAGCAGTCTGAGCTCCAAGTAGAGGGATCCCTAGAAGCAGCCATCTGCATTGAAGAGATTCTAAAACTGGCGGGTGAGCGCAGCTTTGGCTTGTTTTTGGCGGTGCTGTCCTTTCCCTCGGCTTTGCCTCTGCCGGCTCCTGGCTATTCCACTCCCTTTGGCGCGGTTATTCTGCTGCTAGCTCTCCAAATGCTGGCAGGGCGAGCCACTCCCTGGCTGCCGCCGTGGGTGCTGCGGACCTCCATTGAACGGAAGCAATTGCAAAAGTGGGTGCAGGCTGGGATCCCATGGTTGCAGCGCATTGAGCAAGTGGCCCGCCCCCGTTGGAAACAAGTCTGCACCAGTCGCCTCGGCCAGGTCTGGCTAGGCACCTGGATTGGCCTGATGGGCATTGCCATGATCATTCCCGTGCCCGGCACCAACACCCTGCCTGCGATGGGGGTCTTCGTCACCGCCTTCGGCCTCCTGGAAGAAGATGGAATCCTCTGCAGCCTGGGATCCCTGCTCTGCGTCGCTGCAGGGCTACTGACCACTTCCATTTTGCTCAGCCTGGGGTTGGGGGGGAAAACCCTTTTGGATTGGTTAAGGAGATAGCCAGCCCCTCCCACCCTGGAGGAGCCAGCTAACTTGCCTGGCAAGCCTAGATGACCTTGCCATCGGGGGTAATCCTTCCCTTCAGCTTGCGGGCCCGCTCTTCAGCCTCTTCGATAAGGGTAGACAGTTGCTCCAACGCCTCGCCAGGGTATCTTTCCAGCACCCGCAGGGAGAGCGCTATCCGCCCTTTGGCCTCATCCACGTCGATGACTACTGCTTTGATGGGCTGCCCTGGCTGAAACAAGTCGGAGAGAGAGGCAACAAAGCTTTGGCTGACCTGCTTGATGGGCAACAGCCCGCTGCCCCCCTCCTCCAGTTCCACGAAAACGCCAAAGGGTTTCAGGGCGCTGACCTTGCCCCGCACCACCTGGCCAGTGGTGTAGATCCCCAAGCTCTCTGCTTGTCGCGCTACTCGCTCGGAGAGCACCAGCTTCTTGGCAGCAGGGTTGACTTCCAGCAAGCTGGCGGTGAGCAATTGACCCACCAGCTCTTCCAGAGATCCGCGTTGGAGAAGATGGGAGCGGGGGATAAAGCCGCGCAGGCCCTGCACATCTACCACCACCCCACCTTTGTTGATGCCGATCACCGGCGCCGTGACCACCTCACCTCTAGCCTGCTTTTCCGCCAGTTCCTCCCAAAGCCGCCTCAGCCGCAGCCGCCGTGCCGAGAGGAGGATCTGCCCTGCGGCGTCTTCTTTCAGGATAAGAAACTCGGCCTCGCTTTTGAGGGGAAACAGCTGGCTCAGGTCTTCCTCCGAGCCGATCCCCGCTTCTTTGAGGGGCAAAAAGGCTGGCGACTTGGCGCCAATATCCACCCAAATGCCGTCGCTCTGGTACTGGAAGATACGACCTCGCACCACCTGGCCCGGTCGGAAGTCAAGGCTTTGTGCCGCTAGAGCCTGGGCAAAGTCTTCTACAGAAAAGGTCTCGGCAGCTGGGGAGCGGGGGGAGCGCAAGGTCATGGGCAGAGTAGGGATTCAATGAGAAGCATCGCGCTCCAGAATAACCCAAAATGGAGTCAAAATCCCGGCCCTTCCTGTCCGCGTTGGCCTTTACTGGCTGTAGCTTAGATGTAGTACATCAGCCTGGCCTGTTGCCGTTGGGCCTGCCGGTCACAAAGATCCTGCAGGGTGGTTTTTTGGAGAATGCCCACTGCTGCTGCTTGGGCCTCTTGCCAAGCTTGCAGGAGCACCTGACGCTCGGGGGTGAGATCGCCGCCGGACCAGTCGCGGGGACGGGTAAGCTCTTCTCCCTCAATGGCCTGAATGATGTCCAACAGGGAGATCTGCCAAGGTGGCCGCGCTAGAAAGTACCCTCCTTTGGCCCCCCGCTGGCTGCGCACCAGCCCCTGGCGGCGCAGGGTGGCTAGCAATTGCTCCAAGTAGCGGTCGGGAATGGACTGATGGGCTGCAATTTCCTTGATCTGCAACACCCGCCCATCGCTGTAGTGCTGGGCCAATTCCAACAGCGCCAGGAGCGCGTACTCGCTTTTACAGGACAGTTCCAAAATACCCATCCTTAGCTGCAGGGATCAGGTCTATGATACTCCGGTTTTCCGCCGGAGTTTTGTGGGATCCTGCTCTGGGCGGGGGGCAGGATCGGGCTTATATGGTGGAATAGGCCCCTTGGAGGAGGGTTTATGGCAGGTGGGGGTACCCTGGCGGCGGGAGGGAGGATCCCGGCGGAGCGATGGCAAACTTTGCAGCAGCAGATTGGCAAGTTCATTGCCAATGTCGAATCGGTGTTCCAGGGCAAGTCCCAGGTGGTGCAGACAGTGGTGACGGCCCTGGTGGCAGAAGGCCATGTCCTGCTGGAGGATGTGCCGGGGGTGGGCAAGACGACATTGGCGCGGGCCATTGCCCGTAGCTTGGGGGCCAAGTTTCAGCGGATTCAATTTACCAGCGACCTCTTGCCGGCTGACATTCTCGGCCTTACCCTTTTCAACAAAGAAAAAGGGGAGTTTGAATTTCGCCCCGGCCCTATTTTTGCCCATGTCATCCTAGCTGACGAGATCAACCGCACCTCACCCCGCACCCAGAGCGCCCTGCTGGAGGCGATGGCGGAAAAGCAGGTTTCGCTGGACGAGTGCACCTACCCGCTGCCCCGTCCCTTCATGGTGCTGGCTACCCAGAACCCCTTGGAGTACCACGGCACCTATCCCTTGCCAGAAAGTCAGTTGGATCGGTTCTTGGTGCGGCTGTCAATTGGCTACCCCAGCCCTGAAGTTGAGCGGGCTCTGCTATTGCATCGGCAACAGGCGGATCCCGTAGAAACTCTCCAGCCAGTGCTTTCCCTAGCCGAGTTGCGGGAGATTCAGGCGGCAGTGGATCAGGTGTATCTGGAGGAATCCCTGGCCGACTATCTTCTCCAGGTAGTCCAGGCTACACGCACCTCCAAGTTGCTGCGGGCTGGGGTCTCCACCCGCGGGGCATTGGCTTTGGCAAGGGCAGCGCGAGCAAGGGCCTTGGTAAAGGGACGTGGCTTTTGCCTTCCAGAAGACCTGCAAGCGTTGTTTGTGCCGGTTCTGGCCCATCGCATTTCCCTAGCTGGAGCGGGGGAGATGGCAAGTAACAGACGGCAGGAAGCCGAAGCCATCATCCGCGACATCGTGGCCACGGTCGAGCCCCCGCTTTGAGAGAGACCCTGCTGAGCCATTCTGGGAGCCAGCTCAGCTTTGGCGGGATCTCCACCCGAGGGGGTACAGGGCCAGGATCCCTGAGGGGATGGCTCCAGGCAGTAGAGAATAGGGGAGAGGTTCTCCCTACTCCAGGATGAGCCACCTACCTCAGACCACTGCCCATGTCCAGATTACCCGCCGCTCCTGGCAGGAGGGTGCCCTTGAAGGGGAAGTCAGCGCTAACGGTTGGGTTTGGTACTTTTGCTGGCACTTTCGAGGTGGGAACCTGAGAGTGGAGCCCTCAGTGGGGCGAGCCTTGATTTGCGATCCCTTGCGCCGTTTTTTGGAGAAATCGGATTACCTCCTCGAGCCTGGCAGCAACTACTCATTTGTTATCCGTAGCCGCCTCTAGGGATCCCTGGCCCTGCTGCCAAGAAAGCGCCCCTTTAAGGGTGAGGCGGGCTACCTCTGCGCTTCCAGCAACAGGCTCTAATATTGGGATGGTTGTTCTAGGAGCCGCCTCCATGACCTCTTCCTCCCACCTGACGACTGCAGAGCAGGCAGTGAGTTCTGCTAACGGCCTGAAGGAGGCCCCTCTCCTGGCGGAAGGGGATCCCTTGGGCCCGGCTCTCCCTAGGGACGAGGTGCTCAATTTGCGGAACACCTTGTTGAACCGGCGCCTGCAACTGGTCGAAGAACTTTGGGAAGCGGTAATCCTGCAGGAGTGCGGACAGCCTTTGGTGGATCTGCTGCGGCGGCTGCGCTCCATGTGTTCTCCTGAAGGGCAGGCTCTAGAATACCCCATCCCGGAAGTCTTCCAAATTGTTGAGCACCTCAGCCTTGAAGAGGCCATTCAAGCAGCGCGCGCCTTTGCCTTGTTTTTTCAGTTAATCAACATTGTTGAACAAAACTACGAGCGGGCAGAAGACTCCGATATGCGCATGGTGGACAGCCAACAGCGCACCGTGCGGGAAAACGAAAAATTTGAACGGCTCTTCCCTTACCTGCGGGCGCAGGGGGTACCGCCTGGCCTGCTGCGCCGCCTGCTGGAGCGGCTGCACATCCGCCTGGTGTTTACCGCCCACCCCACCGAGATTGTCCGCCACACCATCCGCGAAAAACAACGGACCTTCTCCCGCCTGCTTAGCCAACTGGACTGGGCAGAGCAATTCGACCCTCTGCAGGCTCAGATGTTGAGAGAACAACTGGCAGAGGAGGTTTTGCTGTGGTGGCGCACCGACGAATTGCACCAGACCAAGCCGACGGTGCTTAACGAAGTCGACTACACTCTGCACTACTTTGAGGAGGTGCTGTTTCAGGCCATCCCTCTGCTGCACGAGCGCCTCCGGCGCAGCCTGAAAACGTCCTTTCCCACTGTCGAGCCGCCGCCGGCAGGATTTTGCAACTTTGGCTCCTGGGTGGGCGGGGATCGCGACGGGAACCCCTCCGTCACTGCCGATGTTACCTGGCAAACGGCCCGCTACCAACGCAACCTGATTTTGGGCAAGTACATCGAGGCGGTGAAGGCGCTCACCAAAACCCTGAGCGTCTCTTTGCACTGGGGGGATGTGGACAGCCAGTTGCTGGATGCCCTTGAGCAGGATCGCCGCCTTATGCCGGAGGTTTACGAGTCCTTTTCGCTGCAGTATCGTCAGGAGCCCTACCGGCTCAAGCTTAGCTACATCCAGCGGCGGCTGGAGCTGACGCGGGAGCGCAACCGCCATTTGGCCGACTCTGCTTGCCTGCCTGTCCCGCCCCCTCTGGACAACGCCTACGCCAACGCCGAGGAGTTCTTGGCCGATTTGCAACTCATCCAAAGAAGTTTGAAAAACAGCGGCCTTTCCTGTCGCCAGTTGGACTACCTCATCCAACAGGTTCAGGTCTTTGGCTTCCATTTGGCCCACCTGGATATCCGCCAAGACAGCAGCTACCATGAGGCCGCTCTCACCGAGATCTTCGAATACTTGCGGATCTTGCCGCGGCCCTACAGCGAGATGACAGAGGCGGAAAAAACGGCTTTCCTCCTGCAGGAGCTGCAAACCCGCCGCCCCCTCATCCCTCTAGAAGCCCCCTTTTCTGAGAAGGCGGCGGAGCTGATTGCCACCTTTCGCACCCTGCGCCGGCTGCAGCAGGAGTTTGGCACGGCCATGTGCCAAACCTATGTAATTAGCATGAGCCGCCAGCTGAGCGATCTGCTGGAGGTGCTGCTACTAGCCAAGGAGGTGGGCCTTTATGATCCCATCAGCGGGCGGGGATCCCTGGCGGTGGTGCCGCTGTTTGAGACCGTTGAAGACCTCAAGCAGGCCCCAGAGGTCCTGCGGCAGTTGTTGGAAATTCCTTTCTATCGCCAGTACTTGGCCCAGCAGGAAAACTTACAGGAAGTGATGCTGGGCTACTCGGATAGCAACAAGGATGCTGGCTTTCTAAGCAGCAACTGGGAGATCTACAAAGCCCAGCAGCGGTTGCAAGCAGTGGCCGAGTCCTACGGGGTGAAGTTGCAGATCTTCCACGGCCGGGGTGGCTCAGTGGGGCGCGGAGGAGGGCCAGCCTACGAGGCAATTTTGGCCCAGCCTGGGCGCAGCGTGGGGGGCCGCATCAAGATTACTGAGCAGGGAGAGGTGCTGGCCTCGAAGTATTCCCTCCAGGATCTAGCCCTTTTTAACCTAGAAACCGTTACCAGCGCCGTCATTCAGGCCAGCCTGCTGCGCACCTACCCCAATGACCTGCACGAGTGGTCGCGCCTAATGGAGTCGCTAGCAGAGCGCTCGCGGCAGGTGTACCGTAACCTGGTCTACGAGCAGGAAGGCTTTGTCGAGTTTTTCCACGAGGTCACTCCTATCGAAGAGATTAGCCAACTGCAGATTAGCTCTCGCCCCGCTCGCCGCAGCGGCAACTCGAAAGATATCAGATCCCTGCGGGCCATTCCGTGGGTGTTTAGCTGGACCCAAAGCCGTTTTCTCCTGCCAGCCTGGTATGGAGTGGGCACTGCCCTCCAGGAATACGCAGCCCAAGGTGAGCACCACCTCACCCACCTGCAACACCTCTACCGCGAGTGGCCCTTCTTCCGCATGGTGATCTCCAAGGTGGAGATGACTCTGGCTAAGGCAGATTTGCAGATTGCCCGCCACTACGTGCAGGAAATGAGCTCCCCTGAGCGTTTGCCGCGGGCGATGGAGCTGTTTGAGCTCATTGCCCAGGAAATGTACCGCACCCGCGAGATGGTTCTAAAAATTACCGGCCACAGGGAGCTACTGGAAAATGATCCCTACCTAAGGCGCTCCATCCAGTTGCGCAACCGTTCAATTGTGCCCTTGGGTTTTCTGCAAATCTCCCTACTCAAGCGCCTGCGCGGCAAGCAAAACTCCCCTCTTTACCCCAGCCAGCACAGCCGCGCCGAGCTGCTGCGGGGGGCTCTCCTTACCATCAACGGCATCGCTGCTGGCATGCGCAACACAGGCTAGCGGAGAAGGGATCCCTTCTCTCTAGGAACTGCTGGGGCAGCTAGAACAAGTCGTCCTCGTATTCGTCCGGCTCTGCCTCTTGCACTTCCACCGATTCCACCTCAACGATGCGGCGGGAGGAAGGGCGGGGCTTTTCTTCGATGTAGTCCTCCTCTGGGGTTTGGGGTAGACGGGGAGGACGACGTTGGGCAGCTGAGTCAGGGCTTTGGTCCTCCTCACGGGTTGGACGACGAGGGCGACGGGAGTCAGCTGCCTGCTGCGAGGCGGTCTCCCCCTCTTCATAGCCGTACTCGTCCTCCTGTTCCACCTCTGGGCGACGGCGCGGGCGCACCTGGGTATTGCTGGTCAACTGAGGCCGCGGGCGGCGGGTTGGTTCCTCGCTGCGTTCGGGAATGGAACGGCTGGAGGAGGAGGTATCGCGGATGCGGGATCCACTGGCCCCGCTAGCAACGGCACGTCCTTGGACGTAGCCATCCGGCGGATAGGTGCGGCTAAAGCCTTGGCGTCGCACAACCGGCCGCACTCCCGCTATCTGGCGCACCTTCTCATTTAAGAGAATGCGCAGGCGGAAGGTCTGGATGGCAAACCAGCCAGCCATCACCGCCAACAGCACCTGGGCAAAAAACAGCAGGGGGATTAGGCGCTGACCCTCCAAGAGCAGGGAGATGGAGTAGATCAGGCCCATCGTAGCAAAGATTACATCCGACTCTTCCGCCGCCTCAGGCTTGACAAAGCGGACGGCAAAGATGGCTCCACTGGCAATTGCCACCAGGGCTGCCATCAAAAAGTAGGGGCTTTGGGTGAGAAACATGCCAGGGATCCCCAAACGATAAGAGGGGGAAAGCTGCAAGCTTTACCCATTTCAGAGCCGATCCTAACACCAATCCTTCTGCTGGCACGGGGCTGTGGACTCAGGTTTGGGCTGAGGATCCTTGGGCAGGGAGGGGTTGGTGTTAGAATCAAGGGCAGCTTCCAGTAGGCTCCATGCTGTACCTGGCACGGGTAGACAGAAAAGGTCTTTTTGGCCAAGCAGAGCTGCAGCTCTTGGCCCAGCAGGGGGAGAAAGGGGTTTGGACACCCCTGCGCCCAGCGGAGCGGATTACCCTCAAGGAAGCGGCCTCTTACAACGTTGGGGTGTTGTTGCTGGTCGAGCTGGCAGAAAACCGGCAGGTGCAGCGGGTGGAAGAGGCGGCAGTGAAACTGGTGGAGATGTTGCACAGCCTCTCCCAAGCCTACAGCCTGGTTGATTGGACAGAGATTGAAAACTGGCGCCTTTCCCTGACTCGGCAAAGCCAAGAGCTCAGTCGTCGCGAAGCTGAGGTGGCTGCTCGCCAGGAGCAGCTGCAACAGTGGGAAGCTCAACTGCGGCAGCAGCAATCAGACAGGGCTGAGATCCGGCCGTAGCTCGCGGGCACCCCTCAAATAGACGTGGTGCATCTCCGCCTGAGTCAGGGGGGTGTTCAGTTGGATTAAAACGCGGATGCAGCGTGGCAAAGCCCCATTGACATCCATCTGTTGCACATCCAACAGAGGTACTGACTCCCAGCCAGGGCGGCGGCGAGCAAATTGGGCAGGAAAGGCGGCATCTAGGTCAGGGGTAACCGAGAAAATAACACTCACTACCTCCGCCAGATCAATGGCGTTGCGATGTTCTAGAGCATCCAGAAGCTCGTTTACCGCCGCACCAATGGCCTCGGCCGTGTTGGCCGGCACGGTGATGGCTCCTCGAATTGCTCTCACCCGCCACCCCAATGGCTGTGCCCTCGTGCCTTTGAGCTCGTCTTGCTTCCAGAAGATTATACAAACTTCTCGTTCCAATCTTGCTACGGGGTAGACTGCAACACCTTCTCTAAGATCTGCTCGTGGCTAAAGCCAGCATCTACCCAGGCTTCGGCTTCCTTGAGGCGAGTGGCAGCTGTCAAGATAAACAAGTTGCTTTTTGCCCCCAAAGCTTCACTGCTGGTTTGCACGCAGGCCAAATCTTGGCCAGTTAACTGGCTAAACCAGGTGGCCAGCAGCCCTGCCTCCAGAAAGCCCATCGGGCGCTTGAAGTGGGGGGGTGTGGCAGCGGCGAAGGGAGAGTTGCGGATTGACACCACCAGCACCCCCTGATCTTTGTAACTCCAGTCGATGTCAATCAGCCCCCAGCCGTGGGTTTTCCACGCCTGTTTGAGGCTCTGGAGAAAAAGGCCCATCTCCAGCTCAGCTAGGGGCTTTTGGTAGTAGTCGGAGAGCTCCTGGGCAAAGCGGCGGAAAAACTCTTTGCCCCACATACGGCCACAGTTGCGCAGCACCAGACGGGCTGCTTGTCCTGTCTCGTACTCCAGGCCGGTATAGATGGCTCGCAAGAGGGTCTCTGGAAGGGCTAGGAGACGGTCGCCGTGGCGACTTTCTAGCAAACCCGACTCCAAGTCGCTTTGCAGGTAGAGGCTGGGCGCGTAGTAGTTGGCCAAAACGGGGGTGTAGGGGTCGAAACCGGCGGAGCTAGCCATAGGGGATTCCTGGGTCTATGAAAGAATGGAAGGGCTCCTTAAAGACAGCAAAGCTGCCTGCACCTGGGTAATCCAGGGACGGATAAACTCCAGTTCGCCAGGTTGTAAGTGCTCTTTGAGCTCCTGCTGGAAAAGCCGATGGGCCACTTCATAAACGTTCTGCAGTCCGTACAGGCGTACTTCCTCTTCCACCCAATCGATTAGCCGCTCCCTAAGGAGGCTTTCGTCCTGCAGCAGCATGGCCAGGGCGCTGTGCCGCAACAAGAGCAACAGGTGCCGTCGGCACAGATCCACTAGCTGGGGGGCAATGGTGGGCATCTCCTTTTGCAGAGCCTCCAAAGTGCGGCTTACCATCTGCGCCTCCCCCTCCCGCACGGCCCGGTACACCTGCAGCCTTTTGGGCCAGCTGAGGACATAGGCCTTGAGTTGCTCCAGTTGCTCCGGTGTGAGGTAGCGGGCCTCTGCCTCAATTAGCATCTGCTCCAAGGGGCTGACCATCTCACTTCTCCCAAGTGTTGGGGGGGACTGGGTGGGGGCCAGAGTTCAAAACAAGCTGAACAAGTCGGCCAAGGTAATCTGCTCCTCTTCGGCGGCAGGCTCCGGCCCTGCCGCCAGGGATCCCATAGAGCGGGCCACCAAAGCCCTCGGATCCCCCGCCCAGGGGATGGAGCCAAAGTACTCCTGCACCTGCCAAAAGGGCATTGGCAACGAGGGGCTTTGCCGCGGGCGGTTATCCCAGTTCAAGCGGGCAAAAAAGCTCTGCACCGACTCTTCCAGAAAAACCTCCGCCGTCATGCCTTGGTCACTCCCTGACCGGAGCGCAATTTCTGGGCAATTTCGCTGGCGGTGGCTCCTTCGTTGAGCCAAAAGGCAGCTGCGTCGATGCGATCTTTGCTGCCCAGCAAAAACTTACAGTAGCTTTCCCCCATGGAGTAGCACTGGATCTCGATGCAGCTAAGTTGCCGTTCCACCATGGTGCTGAAAAATCCGGCAAACAATCCCGCATAGAGGTGGCAAACGGGTTTGCCCACATCCCCAAGGGTGCGGGCCACAGCCGAGTCAAACAGGTTGATGAAAATAAACCCTTGGCGCCGGCTTTCGGTCTCGACTTCCCAGCGCCCCCACCCTTGCGAGGCCAAGGGCCACCACCAGGTTTCCAAAAGGAACATCAGGTGGCTCTGTCTGGGCTTGCGCCGATACTCCTCCTCGAACCAGCGGGAGAAGTGGAGGGCATCGTTGCGCCCCCACTCGCGGCCAATGGTGTACATCAACGCAGCCGACGCATCCCCCACTTCTTCTTCTAGGCCCTGTTGCAAACCCAGGATGAAGTCCTCACTTACCAAGACATTGCGGCTACCCGTCCAGTCCACCAGGGATCCCTGGGCAAGGTCGAAGCGAAAAAAGTCTTCGCGGCTGTAGTGATTGTGCCGTTGGGCAGCAGGCTGCAGGCTCAGCTCGATGAGACCCGTTGTCATGGCAGTGGGGAGAGGGCGGCAATTTTTTACACTTCTTGCTGAATCATAGCCTTTTTGCCGGGGGCTTTGGCCAGAGCCATCGAGGGGTGCACCAGCCCAACAAAAAGTCCCTGCCGCCGGGACGCCACTGAGGACCAAGGGACTGCGGCGACTTGGGTTTAGGAGTGGGGCCTGACCTTGACGAAGGCAATGGCCGATCGCCACAGCAGCGATTCTTGTCCCTCCGCGTCTGCCAAACAGAGGCAGTCCGGATCCTGCCAGCGCAACTGGCCGACGAAGACATCTCCGGTATTGAGCTTAACCTCCAGGATTTCCCGATCCCGGATCACCTCCTGCAGGCGGCGCACGCTTGGGAGCCCAGTGTTGAACTCAGTCACGGTAGCTCTCTTGGCCAGCGAAAGGACAGCAAGCGCACTGCTCTCAGTATAGGGGATCCCTGCTGGCCCGCACCTTGGCTGGACAATCTCCATAGCCGGGATCCCCCCCTGACCCATTTTTTCTTTCGGCGGGTACTATGTAGGGGGGATGGCGCTTGGGAAAGACGGTAAGTCTTGTTGACCTGCCGTATTTTTTAAGCGAATCCACGGGTGGTCTCCCCGACAAAAGCCAGCACAATGGAGCTGGAGTGATACAAGGTGCGGGTGTTACCCCAGGGAGGGACGATCCAAGATTGGGATCCCTTCGAGGCTGGAATTTTGCCGCCGATTTGTCTTCAACCATCCAACCATCATCAGTGTAGGAGAGATTGTCATGGCAGTTGAGAAAGTGAACTCTTCTTCGAGCCTAGCCGAAGTGATCGACCGCATTTTGGACAAGGGGATCGTGGTCGATGCCTGGGTGCGGGTTTCTCTGGTGGGGATCGAGCTGTTGGCCATTGAGGCACGCGTCGTCGTGGCTTCGGTGGAGACCTACCTGAAGTACGCCGAGGCGGTGGGCCTGACGACTACTGCTGCTGCTCCCGCTGTCCAAACCTCCTGAGGCCACTTCTCAGTTCCCACCAGGCCTCAGCCTTTGAGAGAAGCCTGGGTTTGTTACCAAAGCAGTCGGTAAGCGAGGCAGGGGTTCAAGAGAATCTCTGCCTCCTCCCCCCTCCAAGCAATTGTCTTGCCGTTGGAGGGGAAGGGAAACCGGCTACTGGTCAATACAGCAAAAACC
Source organism: Synechococcus sp. OH30 (assembly GCF_047462175.1). Lineage (NCBI taxonomy): Bacteria > Bacillati > Cyanobacteriota > Cyanophyceae > Synechococcales > Synechococcaceae > Synechococcus > Synechococcus sp. OH30. The sequence continues at coordinate 267,136 of NZ_JANSIP010000004.1, forward strand.
GGCAGGGAGAGGGTGCTATGAGTTTGCAGGAGCAGTGGGCCGAAGCCCGCAGCCAGCGGGTGGCTCAAACTCAGAGTTTGTTAAGAAAGTCTCGGCAGCAGCGCCTAGAGCAGCACCGCGCGCTGATGGCCGAGCTGAGGCAACGTTGCCAGGAACGACAAGAAGCAATACGGCAGCAGAGGGAACAAACTCGTAGCCAACTGCGCAACCTGGAGCAGAGCCGGGCGGTGCAGCGGGCCTTGGACGAGCATTCTCGCCTGGAGGCTGTGGCCCAGCGGGCCAAAGCAGTGGCGGAGCTTCTCTCTCGCATGGCCCAAGAACGAGCCGCCCAATCGCAGGCCCAACAGCAGGAGCTGCGGACTTTTCGGGCCAACTTGGCTGCGACGGTGGAGAGCCTGCTGAGCACCTATGCCCAGGCGCGGCAGGCCATGGCCAACCAAACCCGACAAGTGCGGCAGGCGTTCTGTGCCGAATTGCGGCAGCGGGTACAAGCTTTGCAGCAACTGGCGCGGCAGGAGCTGGCTCAGATTGCTCAAGAACAGCGGGCAGAGGCCCAGGCTTTGCGGCAGGCTTTGGCGGCTTTCCGCAGGGCGTTGCACGAGCAGGTGTGGGGGAATGGGATCCCAGGGGATCGGCCCATTGTCCCAGATCTTAAGGAATCTGAAGAGGGTGATAAGCCGCCTGAGAGCTTGGTCAAAGCTGCAGCAACGGTTTCGACTGAGGTTACCCAACCAGAGCTTGGAGTTCCAGTCTTAGACAACACAGCCCCTCCTCCCCCTTCTGGAGCACCCCCTGAACCCTCCCCAGCTCCGCCTGCTTCGGCGCAGGAGGAAAGCTCGGATCGCATCATGGCCTACGTCCGCAAGTATGTAGAGGCTTTGCAAGCGCAGGATCCTAACCTAACCTTGCTGCAGGTGATCGGGGATCGGGAGCGGGTGCGGGATCTGCTGGCCCGCGGTGCGGTGGATCTGGGGGTGGATCCCGCGGAAATCTTGGCCACCTTGCGGCGTATGGTGTCAGCAACGGTTGTGGTCTGAGCCCAGCGCAATCCCTAGGAGCGCAAGAAAACCGTTGCGGCTATAGTCAAGGCAAGAGCGTCACGGCAATTGAGAGTTGGGTATTGCTATGGCCACGGTTCTGCAGGCGCGTCCCCGCCACTTTGTGAGCACCCCCTACATTGAGCGGATTACCCGCCGTGCTTTGCGCTATCTGCAATCCGGTTTTGCGGTGCATCTGCGGGGGCCTTCGGGCACAGGCAAAACTACCCTAGCGATGCATTTGGCTAGCCTCCTAGGCCGCCCCATCATGCTGATCTATGGCGACGACCGCTTTGATTCCTCCGACCTCATCGGGGGCCGCACCGGCTTTACCCATCGGCGGGTGGTGGATAACTTCATCCATTCAGTGGTGAAGATAGAGGAAGATGTGCGGCAGCGCTGGGTAGATGCCCGCCTCACCTTGGCTTGCCGGGAGGGGTTTACCCTCATCTACGACGAGTTCAACCGCTCCCGTCCTGAGGCCAACAACGCCCTCCTGAGCGCTTTGGAAGAGAGGCTGCTGGTGTTGCCGCCAGATAGCAACCGCTCCGAATATCTGCGGGTGCATCCCCAGTTCCGGGCCATCTTCACCTCTAATCCCGAGGAATATACAGGGGTTCACAGGGCTCAGGATGCATTGCTGGATCGGATGATTACCATTGATATTGGGGAGCCGGACATCGAGACGGAAAAGGAGATCCTCATTTCCCGCATCGGCCTATCTGCTTCTGACGCGCTCAAGATTGTCCACCTTGTCCGTGCTTTCCGCCGCAAGTTGGATCTGACCCGCCAACCCAGCCTGCGCAGTTGTCTGATGATCGGGCGCATCGTCAAGGAGCACGAGCTGGCGGTGAGCAAAGAAAACGCTGATTTTCGTGCCCTGTGTGCCGATGTGCTGTTGCCTAGGGCTGGCAATCGCTATGAAGAGGGATCCCAGGTGCTCAACCAGCTCCTGGACCAACTGCCCGGCTAAGGGGCAGGCCCGCCTAAACACCTCTGTAGGCTTTGAAGGGGGATTGCTCTGTGCCCATTACCTCTCAACCTCTGGCCACTGCCACCCACGGCTCCTCATTGGCCGATGTCTTGGAACGGGTACTGGATAAGGGCATTGTTATCGCCGGGGATATCACGGTTTCCGTGGGCAATGTGGAGTTGCTCACTGTGCGCATTCGGCTGCTGATTTCCTCCGTAGACAAAGCCAAGGAGATTGGGATCAACTGGTGGGAAGCGGATCCCTACCTCCACAGCCAAGCCCGCGAGCTGCTGGAAACCAACCGCCAGTTGCTGCAGCGGGTCAGCGAGTTGGAAAAGCAACTGGCCCAAGGGGGGAAAGAAACGGAGTAATCCCAGGCTAGACTGGCTGCTGGGGTGGTTTAACCGGGGGAGGGGATGGCAGCAGGGATCAGCCTCGACCGCAAGGGCTGGGGCCGCCTAAGGGAGTTGGATTGGGCGGCAGGCCTAGTGCTGGCGCTGGCGATCTCCAGCCCAGCCTGGGGGCAAAACCCGCGTGCCATCAGCATTAGCGCCGATGTTCAGGAGGCCAACGCCAACACGGGGGTGTTTGTAGCCACTGGCAATGTTACCCTCAGCTTTCCTGCCGAGCGCCTCACTGCCCGTGCCCAAAAGGCAGTCTACTATAGCAAAGAGCAGCGGATTGAGCTGGAGGGCCGGGTCACCATCCGCCAAGGAGAAAATCAACTCCAGGCAGAGAAGGTCATCTACCACCTTGGAAAAGGGATCCTCCAGGCCGTCCCGTTGCCCGGCCAGCAGGTAGAATCCATCTACGTGTTGCCGGAGCCTACTGCTAGTCCCTAGTTCTAGCGCCCACGAAAGGATTCGAACCTCCGACCCCTGGGACCGGAACCCAGTGCTCTAGTCCGCTGAGCTACGTGGGCAGTCGATAGCTCCTATCCTACCCTCCCCTTTTGCCTGCTTGCAAGTCCTGCAGAGGGGCAAAGCTGCGGCGGTGCTGAGGGCTTGGCCCCAACTGCTGCAGCGCCAGCCGGTGCTCCCGGGTGCCATAGCCGACGTTGGTGCGCCAGCCATAGCCGGGGTACTGGGAGTCCCAGCTCTGCATCAGAGCATCCCGCCAGACCTTGGCCACGATGGAGGCAGCAGCGATGGAGAGGCTGAGCTGATCCCCTTTCACTAGCGCTGTTTGCCGGGATCCCAGCTCGGCCAACGGCAGCCCATCCAGCAAGACGTGCTCCACTTCCCCCACCTGCGCCAGAGCTCGTTGCATGGCCAGCAGCGTAGCCCGGCGAATGTTGAGCCGGTCAATCTCGGCGGCAGAGGCACTGCCGATGCCCACAGCCAGGGCCACCCGGTAAATCCGCTCCGCCCAGTAAGCACGCTGCCGGGGGCTAAGTTGCTTGCAGTCCCTCACCCCTGCCAGCACCTCCGGATCCAGTTGGGGAGGCAGAATGACCGCCGCGGCAACCACAGGCCCGGCCAGGGCTCCCCGCCCCACTTCATCCACCCCCGCCACTCGCCGCAGCCCTCGTTGCCACAGGGATCCCTCCCACCTCAAGCTAGGCTTGGTTGCCTTGTCCATAAGTCACCAACCAGCTTGGCTAACTGCTGCGAGAGCGCCGTCGTCTGGAGGCTGCTGGCGATTGGTGAGAGGGGTCAATGAGTACTTCTGGCGGCGCCCCTGTTGCTGCTGGCTCTGCCGTAGGCAGCCGTTCGGCCTGGGTAGCTTCCGGCAGAGGAGCAGGCTCTTGGGATGGCGGGGCCAACGCTTCCGCTAAAGGTGAAGGTGCACCGTTGGTGGGAGTTGGGCTAGGGGATCCCTCCACCGCTGCAGGGCCTGGCAAAACTACCCTAATCACCGTGTCTCGGCCCGTAGGCGGTGGCTGATCCAGAAGCAACAGGGGCGACAGCCCCAGCTCCGAATAGACCCGCTGCTGGAGAGGAGTCATTTCCACACTGAGGGTTTGCCGAGCTGGCCCACTTTCTGGAGACTCTGTCCCACTGGCATGGCCAGCCTCCTCCCCGCGGCTAGGGCGATGGAATTCTTTGCGCTTTTGCTCTGCTCCTTCTACCTCCCCCTCTTCGCGGGGCCGTTTGCGCACCAGCTCAACCCTGGGTTCCTCCGCCTCCAGTTGCTCTCCTGGACCCAGCCGGGAGCGGTCCAGGGAAGTACGACTATCCGCTGGCAACGCTCCATTGCTGCCCACCTGGAGGCGTGCCCGCTGGGGATCGACGCTCTGGGGGAGAATTGGGCCAGCACCCTCCTCTTCGCCCTCCTCGACCTCGCTAGGCAGCGTTACCGGTCGTCCAGTTTCGACAGTTAACAGCCGCCCTGGCTCGGATCCCGGCAGTCGGGCCAGGATCCCTAGCCCCTCACAGGTGGGGCAGGGGTGGCCAAAGATCTCGTAGAGGCTCTGCCCCTGCCGCTTACGGGTGAGTTCCACTAGCCCCAATTCCGACAGCTGAACCACCTGAGGGCGGGCCTTGTCATTGGCAAGGGCCTTGTTGAAGTGTTCCAGAACCAGCAGCTGATCCCGGCGGGAGTCCATGTCGATGAAATCCACCACGATCACCCCGGCAATGTTGCGCAGCCGCAGCTGACGGGCAATCTCGGTGGCAGCCTCGCAGTTGGTCCACAGCACCGTCTCGCGGGAGGTAGCCGACTGGGTGAAAGAGCCGGAGTTGACATCGATCACGGTCAGGGCCTCTGTGGGCTCAATGACGATGTAGCCTCCAGAAGGGAGATCCACCCGCGGCCGCAGGGCCTGGCGAATAACCGCATTGACCCGGAAGTACTCCAGGATGGGGGTAGGCTCGCGGTGAACCTCAACCACAACTCCCGGCGGCATTTTTCCTTTGTTCCAGCCTTGCAGATAGCTGCGCACCCGTTTTGCACCGGCCGCAGAGTCAGTAACGATGCGGTTGACATCGTCTGAATAAACGTCCCGCAGCACCCGTTGGATAAAATCTTCGTCCCGCCTGAGCAGGCCCGGCCCCCGTGCTGCCTGATACTGCTGCTGGATCTCTTCCCAGAGCTTTTTCAACTGCTCCAGGTCATCAATCATGGCCTCTTCGGATACTCCTTCGGCCTCCGTGCGTACCAACAGGCCCATCTGGGGAGGCTTAATCAAGATGGCCAGCGATTTCAGGCGATTGCGTTCTTCTCGGTCCTCAATGCGGCGGGACAGATACACCCCCTTCCCGTAAGGCCGCAACACCAAGTAACGCCCTGGAAGAGCTAGGTCGCCTGTAAGACGCGGCCCTTTGTTACCAGTGGGCTCTTTCATCACCTGCACCAGCACTTTTTGCTGCGGCAGGACCAGTTCGGAAATGGGAGCCTGGTTGCGTTTAAGACGCAGCGGGCCTAGGTCGCTGACGTGAATAAACCCGTTGCGTTCCCCAGAGCCGAGGTTGACAAAGGCGGCATCGATACTAGGTAGGACGTTCTCGATAATTCCAACGTAAATATCCCCTACCTGGTGGGTGCCACTGGCGATGATTAGCTCTTGGACTTGGTCTTCGGCAAAGACAGCGGCAATACGGTGCTGCTCAGCAATGACAATCTGCCTAGGCATTAATTTCCCTCCCCCCCCTAAGGCCTGCAGTTTTGGATTGAACCCTCGTCTTGGAGAGGGGGTGTTCTAGGATCCGCTCAAGTCTTCGAGGACAAAATTGACTCATCATCCAGCTGTCCATTACCCTAAGCTCTTGGCCAATGACGGACTTCCTGGTTTTGCACTCCAAAGACCTCAGCTTGTGCAGGATTGGCAGTAGGGGGAAAGGTACCCTAGCAGGAACCCGACAAGGGACACCCCTTGCCTGCAACTTGTCTGCAAGAAAGAGGCCCCTTCCCGAGGAAAAAGAAAAGCTGACCTAGCTCGAAGAGGCACACCTCTCTGGACGCCTGGACCCTGCTGCAGTTGTTCTGGGTACGGAGCTCAAGGGGTCTGCGTTTTGGGATCTAACCTAACTTTTGCCTGCTGCTCCTTTGGTCAGGGGTTGAGGCCTGGCAAGGGTTGCAGCAGTATTATAAGGCCTGCAGCATCCCTTAGCCTAGCCAGCCCTGCTGACCAAGAGGCCGCTACTTGCAGCCAACCCTTAGTTGGGCTCGGAGGTGCCGTTCTCCCACAGCAGTCGCAGCCGCTTGGCCGTCTGCAGGGTCCAGCGGGGCAAGCCCAGAGCCTCGGCCATCTGCAGCAGTTGAGGAGGCCGGAGGTAGGCACCGTCATTGCGGCAACTGCCGCGGTAGAAGAGGTGGGCGCTGCCATCAGGGGCCAAGCCCTGGAACTCTAGGTAGTAAAGCAGGGGACGGGCGTTGAAAAGAGATGCTTTGCCCGACTTGGAAGATTTCTCAATCCAAATTTCCCGAGCATCCAGGATCTGGCTGACCCAGGCGGGCCAATTGGCATTGGGCAACTCGCAGCTCACGCTTAGTTGATATTCGGCGGCATAGACAGCCTCAGTGGCCGAGGGATCCCGCAGGCCAATCTCCTGAATGGCCTGGATGGAGATTTCTGGTGGCAGTTGTTCGACAAGCAGGGCACGCAGCTCCTCAGCGGTGAAGGGCCCCTCTGGCCGCTGCAACAGCTCCAGGTCTAGGATCTCGCCGTAGCCTTCCTGGCCAACGGGCAGGGCGTTGGCGTTAGCCAGGCGAGGCATGGGGTGGTAGCCGCCACTAAAAGCCAAGGGCAATCCTGCGCGCCGACAGGCTTGCTCCCACAGGCGCATGAGATCCAAGTGGCCTAGCCAGCGCAGGTCCCCCGTTTTGGCGTAGGTGATGCGGAAGCGCTGGGCAGGCGGCTCTGGCTCAAGAGGATCTGGGGTGGGGGTGGGCCGGCTTTGCAGCGGCGGAACGGGGGGAGGCGGGATGACGATGTTGTGGCCAAAGCTGGGGCCGCAGACGCCGCAGGCAGAGCACTTCTCAAAGGAGCAGTCTTCTACAGTCATTGCTTCCAGGGCGCGGCGGTAGTCTTTCTGCAGCCATTTTTTGTCGATGCCGGTGTCGATGTGATCCCAGGGTAAGGGATCCTCCAAGCCCAGCTCGCGGATGGGGAGATAGGCGCAGAGGGCAACCGGATCGGCGCTGGGATCCACGGCTTCGCCGCAGTAGGCCTTGACCCAGGCAGCGTAGGCCGTGTCGATGTTTTCCCACCAGGCATCTAGGCCAGCGCCGGCCCGCCAGGCCCGCTCAATCATTTGTCCCAGGGAGCGATCCCCTTTGCCAATAAAGTCCTCCAGGATGCTAAAGCGGATGTCGGTGAAGTGGGCCTTGACCCCCCGCAGCCGCCGCAGTTCCTTCTGGAGCAGGGCCTGCTTGCGCTGCACGTCGGCATAGTCCACCCGGTGCCACTGGAAGGGCGTGTGGGGTTTGGGAACAAAGTTGGAAAGGGTAAGGGTAAACTCCACCCGCTTGCGGCCCAGGGCAGCACACTCCCGCTGCAGCATCTCGACAGTGCGGGCAATGCCAATGACATCGGCGTCGGTCTCGCCGGGCAGGCCAATCATGAAGTAGAGCTTAATTTTGTCCCAGCCCTCCTGGACGGCGGTGCGAATGCCGCGAATGAGGTCGGCGTCGCTCAGACCCTTGTTGATGATGTCCCGCAGCCGTTGCGTGCCGGCTTCTGGAGCAAAGGTTAGGCCGGAGCGGCGGGATCCTTTCATGATGGCGGCAATTTGCTCATCAAAGCGATCCACCCGCTGGCTGGGCAGCGAGAGCGCAACCTGCTGGCCAAGGAGACGGTTGTGCAGCTCCACTCCCACCGCCGGCAGGGAAAGGTAGTCGGAGCAACTGAGAGAAGAAAGGGAAAACTCACTGTAGCCGGTTTTGCGCAGCCCCTGCACCACCGCTTCCACTACTGCTTCCGGCTCCACATCGCGGGCTGGACGGGTGAGCATGCCGGGTTGGCAGAAGCGACAGCCACGGGTACAGCCCCGCCGCACTTCCATCACCAGGCGGTCGTGCACCGTTGCCACCAGCGGCACTAGGCCAATGGAGTACTGCGGTTGGGGCAGCGCTACGCGGCGGCGAACACGCTCCGGCACACCGGCCACAATGGGCCGCGGTGGGATCCCCTCGTAAAACTGGGGTACATACACCCCCGGCACTTGGGCTAGCTCCAAAAGCACTTCCCGGCGGGGCTTGTGCAGGGATCCAGCCAGCACCTGGCCAATTTCGGGCAGCACCTCTTCCCCATCCCCAAAGACAAAGAAGTCAAAAAAGTCGGCAAAGGGCTCTGGGTTAGAGGTGGCGGTCGGCCCACCGGCAAAGATCAGGGGACACTCCTGCGGGGTGAAGGCTTGCCGTTCCCACCACTTGAGCGGGATCTCAGCCAGATCCAGCATCTCCAGGATGTTGGTGCCCCCCAGCTCGTAGGCTAGGCTGAAGCCGACAATATGGAAAGCGCGCAAGGGGCGACGCGATTCTACAGCAAACAGCGGGATCCGCAACTGCCGCATCCGGGCCGCCAAATCCGGGCCTGGCAAGTAGGCGCGGTCGCACAACTGGTCTGGCTGGGCGTTGAGGATGTTGTAGAGGATAATGTGGCCCAGGTTGGAGGCCCCCACCTCGTACAGCTCTGGGTAACTCAGCACCCAACGCACCCGCGCCGAGTCCCAGGGGCGGTGGACAGCACCAAATTCTTTCCCCAAGTAGCGGGCTGGCCGCTGAATTTCCGGCGTGAGCAGGCAATCCAGATCAATGGGGCCTAGGTTGGCTTCCGTGGCAGCTGCAGCAAGCATGGGGCTCCTAACCAGCAGCAAACACAGTTTCTAATCTGACTCTAGCCGAACTTGCCCAGCAGTCCAAAGCCGGGGTGGATGGGTCCAGGAGCCGCTGGCAGGCAGGTTGGGGTCAATCCTACTCTTTCTCCGCCTCGAAGGAGTACCCGGAAGCTACTGCCAAAGCTTCCAGGGAGCGCAGTCCTACGTAACGGCGGCCATTGATAATCCAGGTTGGATAGCTGGTGATCCCTGCCTTTGTACACTCCTCAAGCTGGGGCGTGCCGGGCCCGTTGGGCGAGCACTCCACATAGGGTACCTGGGCAAAGGCTGACCCAAACAGGGCCTTCTGCTCTTGACAGTGGGGGCACCAGTAGGCCCCATACATGGTGGCGCCAATCTTACGCAGGTGGGCCGCCAAGCCTGCCGCTAGAGGGCTGGGCGGAGGGGCCTGGTTAGCGTACACCCCAAGGGTGGCTACCAAGGTGAACAGGCCCACGAGAATGTAACCAACAGCCAGCTTGACCCCGTCCAGCCAGCGGTGGCCGAACACGGTAACGAGCCAAAGCCCCGCCACCAACCCGATTGCTGCAGTGCAGTAGAGGCAGAATTGCCGCAGCACTGCCACCATGAGGTAAAGCATGTACATCTCAAAGACACTCATGGCGGAAACCAAGCCAAACAGAGCTGGCCACCGCCACCGCTTCACCCCTGGGAGTGTATCTGGCAGCACAGCCAGCGCCAAGACGGCGAGAAACCCCAGCAGTCCAAGAGCTGCTGTTGGGATCCCCAAGAACTCTGCCCACCGACTGGAGAGCACCAGGTTGCACCCCCCATCCCCTCTGCAGAAGGCAGCCGGCTGCTCCGTTAGCTTGGTGTAGGTAAGGTAGGCTGTCAACAGAACTCCTAAGCCGGACAAGAGGGCCAAAATTGGGCGAGCATGGCGCTGCAGCCAGGTTTCCTGCGGGGCCTTAAGATAGGAAGCCATAGAACCGTTACAGCAGCTTGACACCCCTGAATTATAGGGGAGCAGAGTTGACCTCGTCCGTGGGATCCTGTATCGGCAGGCCAGCTAAGCGGCGCACTTGGGCGGCAAACCTATCCCCTAGCCGTAGGGATCCCAGCTTGGGATCAGAGAGAGGGCGGTCGCAGATCCCCCAGCGGCGGCGAAAGTAGCGGGCCAAGTCGGTTTCGGCCAAAGCCAGATAAACCGGGCGGCCATGGGGACAGGTGTGGGGGTTAGCAGTGCGCTGCCAGGCGTCCAGCAACTGCTGCATCTGCTCCAGGGTCAGGGGGGTCCCATTGCGCAAAGCGCCACGGCAGGCCAGCGTCACCTGAGCTGCCTCCAGGTCGGCACAATGGCTAAGTTCTAGAAGGGATCCCTGCACCTCGGCGGGATCTTCGGAGCAGAGAGCCAGCGGTAGGCGGCGCACCAGATACGCAGCGGGGCCAAAGGGTTCCGGCTCCAGCCCCAACTGCTCCAACTGCTCCACACCTTGGGAAGACAACCCCTGCAGCATCACGGGTGTCTCAAGCTTCACTAGCTGCCAGTGCTGTTGGATCTCCTCGTAGCGCACTCGCTCGTGGGCCAGGTGTTGCTCCACCAGCCACAGCCCTTGGGGGTGCTCCGCTAGGATGTAGGTCTGGTGCAGCTGAGCCAACGCCTTCAGAGGCGGTAGGGAGGAACCCGCGGCAGAGAAAGCTGGGCTCTGGAGGGAGGGAGAAACCCTGTAGAGGGACTTGGCCTCGCTGGCGCGGAGGAGATGGAGGGAGCGGCGACTGGCCTGGACAGATCCCGCCCGCAGGAGATCCTGGAGGTACTGGCGCAATTGCTCCTCTCGCTTTTGCGGCTCCTGCAGATAAAGTTCGCTCTTAGCCGGATGGCGGTTCCAGTCCACCTGTTCAGGTGGCAGGCGCAGATGCACCACCACTACGGGATGGCGATGGCGGGGCAAGGTGTGCTGAAAGACGGACTGGATGAGCCGTTGCCACGCCGGCATCTGCACAAAGCGCCCGTTGACCGCCACCCGGATCCAATCGGGGCGAGGGCGATGCAGGCGATCTGGCAAGCCTAGCACTACTTCCCAGTCACTGTCCCCCTCTTGAATGCGCCGGTAGCGCAGATCGGAAGGCTCCACTTGCGGCAACATTTGCAGGAGCAGATCCAGCAGAGATGGACCCGGCCAGAGACTGAGCAGCAATTGCCCTTCTTGGCACACCTGCCAACTCACCTCTGGATGCGCCAGGGCCGCGTTCTGGATCAAAGTTAGGAGCGAGCGCGTCTGGGGCAGGGGACAGCGGCGTAGGGGCCAGTTAGCAAACAAATCCGCCACCGTCACCACTGTCCCTAGAGCAGTGGCCGCTGGCTGCTTGGAGGTCAGCTCCCCCCGCTGGTCGTAGGTGGCGAGCCAGCCGTGAGCATCGGCAGCATGGCGAGTCTGAATGGTCAGGGATCCCAGGCGGGCTAGACTGTGCAGCGCTTCGCCGCGAAACCCCAGGCTACGCCCCTCTAACTTGCTCGTGGTGTAGCGACGGGCCACCTGCTCCAACTCCGAACCTGGGATCCCTTGGCCGTTATCGGCTACCCGCACCTGCCAGCGGCTAGGCCAAAGATCTACCTGAATGCGGCTGGCCTGGGCATCGAGGGCGTTTTCTATCAATTCCCTGAGAGCTGCCTCCAGCGAGTCAATCACCTCTCCCGCTGCCATTTGGGCAACTCGCTCCGGACTGAGGGGCCGAATCCTGAGCATGGGAAAAGCTCCCTTGAGGAGTCCTCTTTCAGTATGTCCCGCCAAGGAACTCCTCCACTCCCTCGGGGCAAAAGGAAAACCCCTGGCCGGGGCCAGGGGTGTAGAGGTCAACTGGGCTGGGCAGGTCTTAGCCACGAACAGCCGGCGCCACTTCCACCGCCGCCAAATCCAGCGGGAAGTTGTGCGCATTCCGCTCGTG